>JAEWIK010000302.1 GCA_023387135.1 Actinomycetes bacterium
CGCGAACAGCGGCAGGATCGCGTTGCGCACCCCGAAATTGCCCCAGCCGTTGGCGAACCCGGAGCCGAATGCCGCCCTGTAGGCACTGTCGCCCCACGCCTCACCTAGCGTCACCGCCGGCATCACGGGGCTGCCCGGCGCTGGCCGAAGCGACGCGTGACCCAGGAAGACGGCGACGATTCCCGCAGCGATCAACAGTGCGACGGCGTAGACCAGGAAGGGCACCCGAAGACCCAGCCCGCCGAGCAGGCCGCCCACGACCGGCCCACCGATCCCACCCAGCAGGAACGCGGACGCATACGCGGACGACACCCGTGCGCGGATGCTCGCCGGGGCGAGGCGAACAAGGAGCGCGATAGCGGAGACTGTGAACATCGTCGATCCGATGCCGCCGAGCCCCCGGAAGAGCACCAGTTGCCAGTAGTTCTGAGCGAAGGCTGTGGCTCCTGTGGACACCGCGACGATGACGACCCCGGCGAGGTAGACCGGGCGTTCGCCCAGCGCGGCGATGAGCCGTCCGCTCGCCGGGGCGAACACGAGGCGGAAGAACGCGAACACACTGACGACCACGCTGGACCCGAACGCTCCGACACCGAAGCTCTGCGCGAACGACGGCAACACCGGGGTGATCAAACCGAAACCGATAGCGATCACGAAAGCCGCCGCAACGAGCACCCAGACCTCGCCTGGAATCCGAGGGCTCCCGCTCGGCAGCGCGGCAACGGTGGTGTCCGGCACGATCAGTCATTATGCCGTCAGCCCGCCGTCCGGCGATCCGCGCTTTGTCGTCGGTAGGTCCGGAAGAAGCCGGCGACCACCGACATCCGCCGCGACACCGTCCAGGGCTTCAACCGGCGCACTTCCTGCATCCACCGGACGTACAACTCAATGTGCACTCACTGAGCAGCCAGAGGCGGTAGCCGCCGCTCGGTGCTCCAGACGAGGAAGGCGCGAAGGTGGGATTCGGTGTGAACGCGGGTGGCGTCCTTGAATCTGGCCAGATAGGCAGCCACCGCCCGCACCAACGGATCAATAGCGGCTGCGAGCAACGCCGGAAACAGAACTGCCTGAGTAGTCATCCCCGATCCTCCGGCTACACGGGTGCGGCGTCAGGGGAGCAGATCCCAGTACTGCTTGCGGGCGGGCATCGCGTGGATGACCATCTCCTCGCCACCCTCAAGCACGAGGACCACGGTCTCCAGCAACCGCGCATGGGTGTCGAAGCCGAGCCGAAGCTCGCGAAGGGGAGGGCCGTCGTCCAGCGGTTCAGCCCACAGTGCCCATTCAGCCGCTTGTTCGGCGTCTTCGGCGACCACGCCGTGCTTGAGGGCGCTGCTGTGGACCTTCACGCCGCGTAATGCGCTAGTGCGGCCCTGATCGCTTCCGAGCGGCTCAGGTCGTGGCGTTGTGCGGCAGCGTCCAGGGCTTCCAGCTCCTCAGCGGTCAGGCGTACCGCCACCACCTGCGCCGGTTCCGCCCCGCGCCCTGGCCGGCCACGACCGCGACGCTTCAGCTCGGCGACGTCGTAGCCGGCCGCGGCCTCCTCAGCCCACTTCTGGATCTGCTCGTCACTCACCACAACCAAATCGTATAACGAAAATCTCGATCGGCAAGACCCCGCGCCTGGCACGAGCGCACACACCAACGGCAGCATGAGGGTGCGTGCCGTCGGGGGGTCAGTTCGTAGGAGTGGTCACCTCGAGATCGTCGGTGCCGCGTTCGATGCCAAGCGTTGCCAGCAGGTCTTCGTGGAGCGAGATCCAGACCAGGTGGCAGGAGGGTCGGTCGGGCGCATCGAGCCAGGCAGAGTCGCCACCCAGCACACGGTCAAGGGCCTCGTGAAAGCGGGGAGCATGGACGGAGAAGCGGTCCAACGCTGAACTGAGCGTCGAGCAGACCCCGTCGACTCCTTTTGCGATCGAGGTCAACTCCCTCAGAACGGTGGCGTTCACCCTGTCGTCGAGGTGGGCGTTGAGCTGCCACCGAGTGCAGGCAGAGCCGAGACGGCGGTTGAGGGGAAGGAATGCTTGGTGCGCGGTCGCCACTGTCGTTCGAGCGCCGGCCTTGTCGAGCTCGTCTGCCAGTTGCCGCTCGTTCTCGTCCTTGCCGCGGCTGGTCAGCGACCAGGTGATCGTGCCGAACCAGTCGTGCTTGGTGATCCACCCAACGGCTTGAGCGTCGAGCAGGTCCTCGCCGGTGGCCTGTGGGTCGAGGTCGTACAGCGCCGCGGCGGCCTCGACCGTTGGAGCGCCCAACACGCGTACCGCGTGCAGGGCCAGCAGGGTGGGCGGAGAGGCAAACACGACCACAGTATGCGGGCCCTCAGTTCGTTCGGTGGCGACGCCTGGCCGGGAGGTGCCCATCGCGAAGCTCACCGCCGTGCTGATGCCAGATCCTGGCCACGACCGAGCGGCCGCGAACCTCGCGGCAGATCGGCACGTAATGACGCGCCGTCAGGTCAAGGCGGGACGTGTCCGCCACTGGACGTCGCTCATTGCGTAGACGAGGTTGTCGTCCCATGCGCCACGGGACCAGTAGGACTTGGGTGCCAGCGATTCGACGTGCATTCCCAGCCGTTCGAGCAGCTTCGCCGAGCGCACATTCTCCGGCGACAGCTGGGCATAGATTCGGTGGCACCCGAGGCGGTCGATCAGATCGGCGACCACCGCGGAGGCAGCCTCGTACGCGAACCCTTTGCCCTGGAACTCGGTCCGCAAGGTGAAGCCGATCTCGGCGACGCCCCCATGCTCGTGGAGTCTCACGTAGAGGTCGCCTATGAGTTCGCCGTCCCGCTCGATCCCGATCTGGCGAGGCTCGCCCTGAAGCAGGTCGACCCAACCCGCCTGGGCCGCGACGTGCCGCTCCACCCACTCCCGCGACAGAGGAAGGTCCCAGTCCTGTAGCGCGGCTACGTCCGGGTCGTTCCGGTAGGCGACGATGACGTCGATGTCCTGCTCCCGCAGCGGGCGCAGAATCAGGTTCTCAGTGCGCAGGGGGTAGGGCGAACTCATGCGTTCCAGCATCCCCACTGCGTCGCACCGCGACAAGCGACACCCGGGCTGGCGCCTGACAGCGGCCATTGAGCGCGGTCGCGTTGGGTGGCAGCCAGCCGGATGGCCACCCTCACACACCGCGGCAGTTCAGTGTGTTTCGTCCAGGTGGCGTGGCCGTGCGACAGACTGGGCTCACGGGTGTCGGTGTTCGGAGCGGGAGGTCACGATGTCGCGGGGTTGGTTGACGTCGTTGCTCTACGGCTCGCCTGCCCGGCCACTGCCGCCCTCGCCGCTCGCCGGTATGGCGGCCGCTTCGGAGGCTGAATGTGCTGCCGCCTTGCTGAGTGGTTGGCACGAGCAGGTTCCGGATTGTGTCGAAGTCCCGCCGCGCGAGGATTTCGTCGAGGATGAGCGAGGAACGCCCACTATGCAGTTCGCCGCATTGTCGAGCCCTAGGCTCAACGAGGAGCAGGTCCTGGTCGAGTGGCTTGCCGATGACGACACGTGGGGCAACGGCGCGATCTGGACGAAGTTCCCCGGCATGACCGTGGAGCCGGGAGAAATCGACCGCGCGGGCGAGTGGGACATGTCCGACGCCTTCTGGACCGGGGTAGGCCTGCTCCGCAATGGAGTGCGATACGGCCGGAACCGGTTCGGCCGAGCACGGGCGTTCATCTTCGTCGACGAAGCCGCCAGTTGGTCGGTTCTGGGAGTCCACGAGCCGCTCGGCATGGAACACGACTGGGTGGGCCGGCCAAGGTTAGCGGGTCCGTAATCGGGGCTGCTTGCCTGATCGCGTGCCGCCGTCGCCTCGCCCCAGCACACCGGGACGGGGGCCACTGCGAACTCGGCGCACCGTGCGTGGCGGCAGGAGGGGGTGCTCTCCGGGCCGTGCTGCTGCTTCTGTCGGGGCGGGGTCGTAGCTTGTCGGGGTGACTGCGTTTAGTTCGTTGGCTGTGCGGGAGGTGGTGGGCGAGCCCGGCGACGACACGGGGTGGCCGTTCACGTTGGGGCCGGTCGCGCAGTTGGTGCGGGAGGGGCTCGAGCTCTCCGAGCTGACCGTGCTCGTCGGGGAGAACGGGGTCGGGAAGTCGACCATCGTCGAGGCCATCGCCATGGCGTACGGGCTCAGCCCCGAGGGCGGCAGCACCTTCGTGAGGCGGTCGGACCGGCCCACCGAGTCTCCGCTGCATGAGCGGATCCATCTGGTCCGGGGCGTAGGCCGCTCCCGCTGGGGTTACTTCCTGCGGGCCGAGACCATGCACGGCCTCCTGACGTTCCTCGAAGAGCACCCGTCCGCGTACGACGCCGAGACGCCGTACCACGAACGCTCGCACGGTCAGGCGTTCAACGAACTGCTCACCGCCAAGCTCGGCCACATGACCGGACGCGGCGGCTTCCTGGTGATGGACGAGCCCGAGGCCGGCCTGTCGCTGCTCTCCCAGATCACCCTCGCCAACCAGCTCGCGAAACTGCGCGACGACCGCGTCCAGGTGCTGCTCGCCACCCACTCCCCCATCCTCGCCGCCACCCCCGGCGCCCAGATCATCGAACTCGACGAGCACGGACTCCACAGCCGCTCCTGGGACGAGCTGATGACAGTCGCGCTGTACCGCCGCTTCCTGGCCGACCCCGGCTACTTCGGTCTGGAGTGAACCCGGCCCCGGAGCGCCCCCGGGCACCTACGCTCGGACCGTGGGGATGAAGCACTGGGTGATGGGGGCAGCTGCCCTCGGTGCCTTCGTCCCCGCCTGGTTGTTCGTCATCAGCCCCTTCATGCTCGCCGTCGCGGAGAACGCGGTCCCGGGCATCGCCGAGCTCAGACTGCCCCCCGGCACCACCATCGTCTCCACCGAGAAGGGCTGCGGATCCGGGGGCTGCTGGGTTGACGTCGAGTTGCGGCCAGCCCACGGCATGTCAGAAGCCGGGCTCCTGGACGCGCTCGGCCTCCCCGACAACCGTGAGGTCTGCGAACTCGGCGGTCCACCGATGTTCTGGACCGTTTGCCACTGGCGCAGCGACGCAGCAGCCCACCTGGACAGGATCGTCATCTCCCTCGCCTACCGGCGGACGCAGTAAGGCGCAAGCCTCCAAACCCTGAGCGAGCCGAGCCCGGTCGCGCGGCCGGACCGGCCGGCCCGACGCGTCACGTGCGGATGGTGGCTCTTGCCGTCGCCGTGCGGTCCTTTACGGCGGACGACCGCTCTCACCTTCACTCTCCAGGGCTCTTCGCCGTCGCAGCCCATCTGAGGAGGCTCGTCAGCCGTCAGTTGGTCGCGAAGTCGCGCAGCGCGTCGTGCGCTTCCATGGACGAGGGGTAGGAGCAGGCTCGCCTCGAATGGCAGCCCAGAGGTCGGGCAGCCGACACTTGGGCAGTCGTTCGGCAGTGAGCAGGCCGTTCTTCTCCTGCTCGGTGTCGGTCAACTGGGTGTAGCAGAAGCCCGCGATTCCGTCGCCGGAACCCAGGGCGGCGACCAGCCGCCCCACGCTGGTCGCGAGTCGGGTGGCCTCCGTGACCTCGCCGTAGGCGCTCCAGGCCGTGGGGTCGCTGTGAGCGCTGATGCCGCCGAACTCGGTCAGCAGGACGGGAGCCGCGACGGCGTCCTCCAAGGAGCCCAGGATGAGTGGCCGGCCCGCGGGCTGTTCGACGGGGAGCGAGTCGAGTACGTGGCGCCGGGTGCCGTAGCGCCGGGCCAGGGTGGCCGGGTCCTGGGTGTAGTCGTGGATGCCGACGATGTCCCCGGCGAGCCAGTGCCAACCGTCGTTGCCGATGGCGAGGCGACTGGGGTCCAGCGATTTCAGGAGGTGGAAGGCCGCCTTCACGGCATGCTGCTGCTGGCCGTCCACCTGAAGCTGCGGCAGCCCCCAGCTCTCGTTGAACGGCACCCAGCCGATCAGGCTCGGGTGGTTGATGTCCCGCTCGACCAGCGACATCATCTCCACCGCGGTTCGCCGCAACGCGGTCGAGCTGAATCGGTAGGCGGCCGCCACATCGGCGAGCACGACCAGCCCCAGCCGGTCGCAGGCTTCGAGAAAGCGCGGATCGGCGCTGACCTGGTGCATCCGCAACCCGTTGAACCCGAGGCTCCTGATCAGCCGCGCCTCGTCCTCCAACGCCTCCCGTGAGGGCGAGGCGAGATGGGTGTGGGGCCAGTACGCCTGCTCCAGCACCAGCCGCAGGTACAGCGGTCGCCCGTTGAGCAGGATCCGTCCGTCGCGGGCCTCGATCGTGCGGAGCCCCAGGTAGGAACCGACGGTGTCGATCGTCTGGCGACCGTCGGTGAGCGTGACCGCCACGTCGAGCAGCGTCGGACTGTCCGGCGACCACAGCAGTGCAGTCGGCTCTGCGTCGAGGCTGTCGTGCTGCAGAATGATCGTCGCCTGGGCAGTGTCGCCGATGACCGCCGTCTCCACGTCGGCGAGGACGTACTCCCCCAGCCGCACCGTCACCCGGAGCCGAGCCGTTGCGAGCGGAGCACCGGCCAGGCGGGCCTTGAAGGCGAAGGAGCGCAAGTCGGACAGGGGCTGGAGGTGCAGCCTGTCGATCCGGGTGGCAGGGACCTCCTCGTGCCATACCGTCCGCCAGATTCCGGACGTCCTCCGGTACCAGATCACGTGCGGTTCGGGCTGCCAGTCCTGCTTGCCACGGGGCTGCTCGAGGTTCGCGCGCTCGTCGATGGCCCGCACCACCAGCACGTTGACGCCAGGACGCGCTGCCTCTGTGACATCGCAACTGAAGCGAGTCTGGCTGCCTTCGTGGTCGAGGAGGTGGACGCCGTTCAGCCACACCGTCGCGCGATGGTCCACGCCTTCGAAGTGCAGGAGTTGGCGGGTCCCCGGCTTCGGGAACAGCTCGACGTCGCGGCGGTACCAGATCGGGCAGTCGGCCTCCTCCCCGATCCCGGAGGCCAGCGCCTCCGGCGGGAAGGGGACCCGGATCGACCTGCCGAACTCGACGGCGCGCTCGTACCAGCGCTCCGCCAGCCCGTTGTCGGCGGGGTCGGTGCGGTAATCCCAGACGCCGTCGAGGACGCTGTAGCCGTCACGAACCAGATGCGGACGGGGATGACCACCGATCACCGTGCCCCTCCCGGTACCGGCGCGACGTTGACCAGGGCACCGCTGGGTGCCGACACGCTCATGAAGAGGCGTGTGCTGTCCCGCGGAGCCGGCGGGCTCGGAAGGTCCAGCGTGTGAGGGGCGGCGGTGCCGGTGAGC
>JAEWIK010000331.1 GCA_023387135.1 Actinomycetes bacterium
ACCGAGGCGTGCAACAGGTGGGCTCCGGTGAAGCTCCCCGCGAGTTCCACGCCGTGCTCGGTCCAGCGATGCGGGAACCTGAACGGCTCGCCGCCCAGCGTCCCCAGGAAGGATCCGGCGACGCACACCACCGAGTAGCGCTCCATGGGCCTACTCTGCCCGGGCCGCCCTCCGCCAACCAGACAGCAGCCTTGCCCCCACCGTGGGGCCTAGCGGGCTCGCGCCGCGGCCTGCGCCGCCCGTGGCAGCACCGCCTCGATCGCGTCGAGCACGGCCTCGTCGTGCGCTGCCGACAGGAACCACGCCTCGAACGCCGACGGCGGCAGCAGCACCCCGTCCGCCAGCATCTGGTGGAAGAACGCCGTGAAGGCTGTCGTGTCCTGGCGTTGCGCGTCGGAGTAGGTGAGGACGGGCGCGGCGGCGGGCGCCTCGCCGAAGAAGACCGAGAACAACGACCCGGCGCGCTGCACGCGGTGCGGCACCCCAGCCGCGTCGAGCGCGGCGCCCACAGCCGACGACAACCTGAGGGCCGCGGCGTCGATCAGCGTGTACACCTCGGGCGTCGCCAGCTTCAAGGTGGTGAGCCCCGCGGTGGTCGCCAGCGGGTTACCCGACAGCGTCCCCGCCTGGTAGACCGGTCCCACCGGGGCCAGCAGTTCCATCAACGACGCGGGCCCCGCCACCGCCGCCAGCGGCATCCCGCCGCCCACGACCTTGCCGTAGGTGAACAGGTCGGGCCGCCACCCGCCCGGCTCTGCCTCGAGGCCCCACCACCCGGCGGGCCCCACGCGGAAGCCCGTCAGCACCTCGTCGAAGATCAGCAGCGCCCCGTTCTCGGTGCACAGCCGCCGCAGGCCCTCGTTGAAGCCGTCCGCCGGCGGCACGACCCCCATGTTGGCGGCGGCGGGCTCGGTGATGACGGCGGCGATCCTCCCGGGGTTCGCGGCGAAGGCCGTAGCCACGGCGTCGAGATCGTTGAAGTCGACGACGATCGTCTGCGCGGCGATGGCGGCCGTCACTCCCGCCGATCCCGGCAGGCCTGCGGTCGCGACCCCCGAACCGGCGGCAGCCAGCAGGCCGTCGGAGTGCCCGTGGTAGCAGCCAGCGAACTTGAGGACGAGGTCGCGTCCGGTGGCCGCGCGCGCCAGCCTCACGGCGGTCATGGTCGCCTCGGTGCCTGTCGACACGAAGCGCACCCTGTCGGCGGCCGCCACCCGTCCGAGGATCTCCTCGGCGAGCGCCACCTCGCCCCACGTCGGGGCGCCGAACGACACCCCCTTGGCCGCGGCCTGGCTCACTGCCCGCACCACCTCGGGATGGGCGTGCCCGAGCAGCGCGGGCCCCCACGAGCCGACGAGGTCGAGATAGGCACGGCCCGCGAGGTCGAACACCCTCGCGCCCTCGGCCCTGTCGAGGAAGGTGGGCGTCCCGCCGACGCCGCGATACGCGCGCACCGGCGACGACACGCCGCCCGGCATGACGGCCTGGGCCCTGGCGAATGCTTCGACCGAATCCATGCTCAGCGCTCCAGCCACTCGGCGAGGTCGGGTGCCGCGTAGGTCAGGACGATGCTCGCCCCAGCGCGCACGACGGCCGTCACAGACTCGACGAGCGCCGCGCGGGGGTCGATCCAGCCGCGCTCGCCCGCTGCCATGATCATCGAGAACTCGCCCGACACCTGGTAGGCCGCGACGGGGACGGGCGACGCGGCGGCGACGTCGGCCACCACGTCGAGGTAGTAGCCGGCGGGCTTCACCATGACGAGGTCGGCACCTTCGTCGATGTCGAGCTCGGCTTCCAGCAGGCCCTCGCGGCGGTTCGCGGGGTCCTGCTGGTAGGTGCGGCGGTCGCCCTCCAGCGAGGAGGCGACAGCCTCCCGGAACGGACCGTAGAACGCCGACGCGTACTTCGCGGCGTAGGCGAGGATGCCGGTGTCGGTGAAGCCTGCTTCGTCCAAGCCCGCGCGGAGGGCGGCGACCTGGCCGTCCATCATCCCGGACGGGCCGACGACGTGGGCTCCCGCCGCCGCCTGGGCGACGGCCTGGGCGACGTACAGCTCGACAGTCGCGTCGTTGTCGACGACGCCGTCGCGCAGCACTCCGCAGTGGCCGTGGTCGGTGAACTCGTCGAGGCAGGTGTCCGCCATCACGACGAGGTCGTCGCCCACCGCCTGGCGGACCCGGGCCAGCGCCCGGTTGAGGATGCCGTCGGGGTGCACGGCCTGGCTGCCTGTCGCGTCCTTCTTCGAGGGGTCGGGGACGCCGAACAGCATCACCCCGCCGAGCCCCGCGGCGGCCGCCGACTCCGCGGCTGCCGCGAGCGAGTCGAGGCTGTGGCGCTGCTGCCCCGGGAGCGACTGCAACGCCGTGGCGTGCGCGTCCTCGCCGACGAACAGGGGCCACACCAGTTGCGCGGGGCTGACCCGCGTCTCCCTGACGAGGCGCCGCAGCGCCGGGGTGCTCCGAAGACGGCGGGGACGCCGGTTCAGCATCATCGAAGGCAGCTTTCTGTTGAGGGACCGACGCGCTCGGCGTCCAGCGGCGGGGACTCCAGGAGGGTCGCCACGCCGCTGCCGATGTTAGTTCACGAGCCGGGCCAGCGCCTGCACGATGTCGGACGGGGTCGCCGCGGCCGCCCGCGTGACGCCGCTGAACCCCTCCCGCTCGGCGGCGCTCGCGCTCGCCTCGCCGACCGCCACGACCGTGCCGCCGGTTCCCAGCACCGAGGCCGCCGCGGACGCCACCGAGGCGGAGGTCACGACGAGAGCCAGATAGGCGCCGTGTCCCCAGGCGTCCGCCACCTCGGGAGCGATCGCGGCGGCGGGCAGCGTCTCGTACACCACCGGGGACTCCACCTCCCAGCCGCGCGCTCGCAGCAGGTCCGGCAGGTGCGGAGATGGCGCCGCAGGGCCCGGGATCAACACGCGTCCCGCGCCGTCGGGGAAGACAGCCGCCAACGCGGCGCCTCCCGTCCCGTCGGCAGGCACCAGGTCGACCCTTCCGGCGG
>JAEWIK010000350.1 GCA_023387135.1 Actinomycetes bacterium
CCGGAGGCGCCCGGTGGCTGAGACCCGGCGCGGGGGACTCGCCGGTGGCCCGGCCCGCGGCGGACGGGTAAACTCGGCCGCGTCCGCAAGGCACTGATGGGGCCATCACCCCGGAGCTGCCGGAAGAACGGCGCACCAGCGCTCACTAGACCCGGCCGCGGAAGCAATGAAGTGGGGCGCCTCGCGCGCCCAAGAAGGGTGGTACCGCGGGCTCCCTGCCAGGGTCGCTCGTCCCTTCGTCAGCGAACGGCGAAGGAAGAGCCATGACCGCCCAGGGTCCTGACAGCCTCGACCAGGCAACACCCGGCTACCGGAACGTCCCGGCGCAGATCGACCTGCCCGCGATGGAGCACGAGATCCTGGACTTCTGGAAGGCGAACGGCACCTTCGAGGCGTCGATCGACAACACCAGGGACGGCAAGCCGTGGACCTTCTACGAGGGCCCGCCCACCGCCAACGGCATGCCAGGCACCCACCACATCGAGGCCCGCGTCTTCAAGGACGTCTTCCCCAGGTTCAAGACCATGCAGGGCTACCGGGTCGACCGCCGCGCCGGCTGGGACTGCCACGGCCTGCCCGTCGAACTGGCCGTCGAGAAGGAACTCGGCTTCAATGGCAAGCCCGACATCGAGGCGTACGGCGTCGAGGCCTTCAACGCCCGCTGCCGGGAGTCGGTCGGCCGGCACGTGGACGCCTTCACCGACCTGACCACGCGCATGGGGTACTGGGTCGACCTCGACAAGGCCTACTGGACGATGGACCCCGCCTACGTCGAGAGCGTGTGGTGGGCGCTCAAGCAGATCCACACCAAGGGCCTGCTCGTCGAGGACTACAGGGTCGCCCCCTACTGCCCGCGGTGCGGCACCACCCTGTCCGACCATGAACTCGCGCAGGGCTACCAGGACGTCACCGACCCCAGCGTCTACGTCAGGTTCCCGCTGACCTCGGGTCCGTTGGCGGGCAAGGCGTCCCTGCTGGTCTGGACCACAACCCCGTGGACGCTCGTCAGCAACACCGCCGTGGCGGTCCATCCCGACGTCACCTACGTGGTGGCCACCCGGGACGTGCCGGACGGCGAGACCCTCGTCGTCGCGGAACCCCTCGCCGAGAAGGTGCTGGGCGAGGGCTGGCTGCTCGGCCAGACCTTCCAGGGCAAGGACCTTGAGTTCTGGAGGTACGAGCGTCCGTTCGACTTCGTCGAGTTCCCGGACGTCGTGGGCGGCACCCACTACATCGCGCTGGCTGAGTACGTCACCACCGAGGACGGCTCCGGCCTGGTGCACCTGGCCCCCGCCTTCGGCGAGGAGGACATGGCCGTCGGCCGGGCGTACGGGCTGCCGCTGGTGAACCCGATCCTGCCCAACGGGCACTTCAACGACTCGGTGCCGCTCGTCGGCGGCGAGTTCTTCAAGGCCGCCGACCCGGCGCTGGTGGACGACCTGGCCGCCCGCGGGCTGCTCTACCGCAAGCTCGACTACACGCACTCCTACCCGCACTGCTGGCGCTGCGACACGCGCCTGATCTACGAGGCGCTGCCGTCGTGGTACATCCGCACCACCAAGATCAAGGACGCCCTGCTGCGGGAGAACGCGAACACGGCGTGGTACCCGGAGAACATCAAGTGGGGCCGCTACGGCGACTGGCTGAACAACAACATCGACTGGGCGCTGTCGCGTTCGCGCTACTGGGGCACGCCGCTGCCGATCTGGCGCTGCGAGGAGGACCACCAGGTCTGCGTGGGGTCGCGCGCCGAGTTGTCGGAACTGACAGGAACCGACCTGTCGAACCTCGACCCGCACCGTCCGTTCGTGGACGACATCGTCTTCGCGTGCCCGATCTGCGCCAAGCCCGCGCACCGCGTGCCCGAGGTGATCGACGCGTGGTTCGACAGCGGCTCGATGCCGTTCGGCCAGTGGGGCTACCCGTGGACCGACGGCTCGAAGGAGTCGTTCGAGGCGGCCTACCCCGCCGACTTCATCTGTGAGGCCATCGACCAGACCCGCGGCTGGTTCTACTCGCTGATGGCCATCGGCACCCTCGTGTTCGACAAGAGCTCCTACAGCAACGTGCTGTGCCTGGGCCACATCCTCGCCGAGGACGGCCGCAAGATGAGCAAGCATCTCGGCAACATCCTCGAGCCGATCCCGCTGATGGACACACACGGCGCCGACGCGGTCCGCTGGTTCATGGCGGCCGGCGGTTCGCCCTGGTCGGCCCGCCGGGTGGGGCACTCGACGATCCAGGAGACGGTCCGCAAGGTCCTCATGACGTACTGGAACACCGTCAGCTTCCAGGCGCTCTACGCCCGCGCCAACGGTTGGACGCCGTCCGGTGACGCTCCCGCGGTGGCCGAGCGTCACGTCCTCGACCGTTGGCTGGTGTCGGCGCGCAACCAGCTCGTGCTGGACGTCACCGCGGCGCTCGACGACTTCGACACCCAGAAGGCCGGCGCGCTGCTCGCGTCCTTCGTCGACGACCTCTCCAACTGGTACGTGAGGCGTTCCCGCAGGCGCTTCTGGGACGGCAACGAGTCGGCGCTGTGGACGCTGCACGAGACGCTGGAGGTGGTCACGCGCCTGATGGCCCCGCTCGTCCCGTTCATCTCCGAGCGGGTGTGGCAGGACCTGGTCGTCCCCTGCGTGGCAGGGGCTCCGAGCTCTGTCCACCTCGCGAGCTGGCCGGTCGCGGATGAGGCGGTCATCGACGGCTCCCTCAACCGCGCGATGGCCCTGACGCGGCGCATCGTCGAGCTCGGACGTGGCGCACGCGCCGAGGCCAAGGTCAAGACGCGGCAGCCCTTGGCGCGCGCCCTGGTGCCCTCGGCCGCGTACGCGACCCTGACCGACGACCTGAAGGACGAGATCAGGGCCGAGCTGAACGTCGTCGACCTGGGCTCGTTCGCCTCGGCGGGCGACCTCGTCGACCATTCGGCGAAGGGGAACTTCCGCTCCCTCGGCAAGCGTTTCGGCAAGCAGACGCCGGTGGTCGCCCAGGCGATCGCCGACGCCGACGCTGCCGCGCTCGCCGCCGCGCTGGCCGCGACGGGGGTGGCGACAGTCGAGGTCCCCGACCTGGGTGCTGTCGAGGTGGGGGCGGGCGAGGTCATCGTCACCGAGCGGCCCCGCGAGGGCTGGTCGGTGGTCAACGAGCAGGGCGAGACCGTCGCGCTCGACCTCGAACTGACCCCCGAGCTCGTCAGGGCCGGCCTCGCCCGCGAGGTCATCAGGATGGTCCAGGACGCGCGCAAGTCGTCCGGCTTCGACGTGTCGGATCGCATCGCGCTCACCTGGTCTCCCGACGAGTCCGCCGAGGGGACCGCCATCGCCGAGGCCATCGAGCACCACGCGCGGCTCATCGCCGACGAGGTGCTCGCCGTCAGCCTCGATCGGGGCCAGCGCACCGAGGGGGGCTTCGGCGACCCCGAACTGGGCCTGTGGTTCGCCGTGGCACGCGTGGACGCCGAATAACCGGACGGAGTGGCGATGTCAGCATGGAACGAGCCGGCGGCGGAGCCCCGGCAGGCCACGGGCAAGCCGGAGCCGCTGCCGCCTGTCGTGCTGCTGCACGGCGCGGGAATGCTGCCCACGATGTGGCAGTCCCAGGTGGAGGCGCTGGGTGCCGAGCGGCGGGCCGTCGCTCCCTGGATCGCCGGCCTCCGGCCCGGGAAGCGGTACGAGCTCTCGCTGAAGACAGCGGCCGCCGAGGTGATCGGCGTCCTCGACCGTTCGGGCTACGCCTCGGCCGACCTGGTCGCCCACCAACTCGGCGCGATGGTCGCCCTGCAGACGGTCGCCGACTACCCCGAGAGGGTGGGCAGGCTGGTGATCTCGGGAGCGACCGTGCTGCCGGGCAAGCTGGCGCTCACGCTGCAGAAGACCGCCGTCAGGATGTTGCCGGCGCGCACTCTCGAACAGACGGGGCTGACGAAGGGCGACCTGGTGAAGGCCCTCGACGTGATGGCCGAGGCAGACTTCTCGTCACGGCTCGCCACGATGGAGGTGCCGACCCTCGTCATCGCGGGCCAGGGGGACACGACGGGGCTCGGTTCGGCCAAGCTGCTCGCCGAGAAGCTGCCCAACGCACGCCTCGAGGTGATCACCGCCGGCGGCTACCCGTCCCTGGAGAACCCGGAGGCGTACAACCGCCTGCTGCTCGACTTCCTGAGCTAGTCAGGCCTTCCCTCCGGACGGCCCCGTCGCCGATCGTCCTGTGAACTCGTCCATCGCGCGGTTGACGCCGAAGAAGTCCACCAGCGCGTCGAAGCCGCCGACAGGCAACGCGCGCAGCACCGGCAGCAGCCTGACCAGCGGCGGCAGGACGAGCCTCGCGCCGCCGCGTTCGACGCAGTCGAGGACGCGTTCGGCGACCTCGGTCTCGTCCAGCAGCGGCAGCAGCCTGGGGAACCTCGTCCTGACCCCGGCGAACATGCCGGTGGTGATGAAGAAGGGGCACACGACGAGCGTCTTCACCGCCGAGCGCCGCCCGCGCAGTTCGGCCCGCAACGCCTCGGTGAAGCCCACCGCCGCGTGCTTGCTGCCCGCGTAGTCGCTCAGCCTGGCGGTGCCGAGCAGACCCGCCGCGCTCGACACCGTCACGACGGTCCCCGCGTCGCGCTCCAGCATTCCGGGCAGCACGGCTTTGGTCACCCAGTACAGCGCGAGCGTGTTGACCTCGTACGTCCTGCGGATCTCCTGCTCGGACGCCTCCAACAAGGGCTTCCCGGTGACGACTCCCGCGCAGTTCACCAGGACGTCGACGGGGCCGGCCGCGGCCGCCGCGCGCTCCACGGCGGCGGCGTCGGTGACGTCCACCGAGGCGAAGGACGCCCGGTCCCCCAGCCCGGCGCTGACCCGCTCGCCCCGCTCGGCGTCCCGTGCCCACAACACGACGCCGGCGCCGCGGGCCACTGCTCCCTGAGCGAGGCGCAGCCCCACCCCGCTGGTGCCGCCGGTGATCAGCACCCGGGCCCCGTCGAGGGAGGTGCCCCGGCTCAGGGACGGACGGCCTGCGGGCTTCGACATGCTGCCCATTGTGACGCCGTCTGGTCGCCGGCGTCCGCGACCCGCGAGCTCCTGCCCACGTTCCAGACCTTCCGCCACCTGCCGGGTGACGGACGCCTAAGCTGAGCGCGGCCTGCCGCCGTGCGGCGGCCGGAGAGGAAGCAGTGGCAGAGGACGCGTCCCGGCCGAGGCCGACGGCGTCGGGCGCGCCGGACTCCCGCGGGGTGTTGCTCGCTGTCGGCGCCTACCTCTTCTGGGGCGTCTTCCCGTTCTACTTCCAGCTCGTCAAGGCGGCGGGCGCTCTCGAGGTGGTGGCCCACAGG
>JAEWIK010000351.1 GCA_023387135.1 Actinomycetes bacterium
GCCCTGGCCAAGGGCCTCAACACCCACGCCGGCGCGATCACCTACCCCGCCGTCGCCCAGGCGTTCGGCCTCGCCCACACTCCGACGGCGGACGTCCTGGCCTGACCGGCGGCCGCCTCCGCACCTCCGGCCGGCCCGGGACCACCGCGGGCCGCAGCTTGCGCGTTCGGCTCCTCAGGAACGCCCGGCGGCGGCCTTCGCGCTCTTCAGCGCGTGCCAGCGCTGCATCATCGCCGCCGTCTCGGTGCGGAGGAACCGGATGAGGTCGAGAGTCTCGGCCAGGCGGTCGGCGGCGGGTGAGTCGCCGAGCAGTGCGATGCCCTCGCGCAGGTCGGCCTCGCCCTTGTCCAGGAACGGGTTCGCCGTCACCGTCGACTCGTACCAGGAGCCGTCCACGACGTAGACATTGCGGCGGGTCCCGGGATCCCGCTCGACGTGGATGAGGCGCAGCTGCACGAGATAGCGGACGGCGCCCGACACCCCGCCCGCGCTCGCCCGCAGCCTGTCCGCCAGTTCTGCGGCAGTCAGCCGTCCGTCCTCGCTGACGAGCAGCGCGACGAACACGCGAGCCGCCAGCCTGGGAAAGCCCGCGCCGACCAGCGTGGCGGCGAACCTCTCGACGAAGCGGTCGATCTCTGCAGCGCCCATGGACGGCCCTTCCCGAATAGACCAGACCAGTATCGCAGACGAGCGTTCAGAGATTACTGAAACTTCGTGTAGCTTGGTCGTCGTCGAAGGAGGACCCATGCCGGCAGCAACGAGGGCTCGCACGTTCGGACAGCGACTCGCAGACGAGCAGTGGTCGAAGTACGCCAGGTTGCCGGCGGCGAGCAACAGCTATGCGACGACCAGAGACCTCCGCATCCCGATGCGTGACGGCATCGACCTGCTCGCCGACCTGTACGAACCTGACGTGCCGGCCCTCGGCACCGTCCTGGTGGCCTCACCGTACGGCTGGAACGTGATCGGCGCCGCGATGACCGGCGGTGTGTTCGCGTGCCGCGGCTATCGGGTGGTCCTGGTCCGCTGCCGAGGCACCTTCGGCTCGGGAGGAGTCTTCGAACCCTTCAGGAACGAGGTCGACGACGCCGCGGACGTCGTCGCGTGGCTGCGCCGCCAGTCCTGGTTCGACGGACACTTCGCGACCTATGGCTACTCCTACTGCGGGTTCTTCGAGTGGGCGATGCTGATGGATCCCCCGCCCGAACTGGCCGCGGCAGTCATCGCGTGCTCGCCCTACGACCTGAAGACCGCCGTGTTCCCCGGCGGCGCGTTCCTCTTGAGCACGTTCTTCGAGTGGTCGTTCGTCACCTCGCGGCAGGAGAAGCCGCTCCTTCCGCTCATCGCCGGCAACCTTGCGGCGAAGGGAAGGATCGGCAAGGCGCTCGCGAGCCTTCCGCTGACGACCGCCGCCGAGATCGTGATGGGGACGAAGGCGCCCTGGTACCGCGAGTGGGTGACGCGTCGAGACCTGTCAGACGCGTGGTGGAGCCGTTCGGACCTGTCCGAGGCTCTCGAACGGGTCGAGATCCCCGTGCTCCTGCAGACGGGATGGCAGGACGGCTTCGTGCGACCCGTCCTCGACAGCTACGAGCGGCTCGCCGAGCGCGGCGTCCAGGTCGGGCTCACCGTCGGCCCCTGGACTCACGCCCAGGGCGGCGCCGAGGGCAGCCGCACCCTGCTCCCGGACGCGCTCGACTGGATCGACCACCACCTCGCCGGACGGCCGGCGCGGCGCGAGCATCCTGTCACGGTGTTCACCACGGGCGACGGCGCCGGCTGGCAGGGACTCGACGCGTGGCCGCCGGCCACGGTGGAGAAGGTCCTGCACCCAGGCGCCGGCGGACGGTTGAGCGAGCTGCCCGCCGAGCCCGGCGAGATCGCCACCTTCACCTACGACCCGGCGGACCCGACCCCGACCTACGGCGGAGCGTTCGTCACCCAGCTCTCCCCCGGCTTCACCGCCGGCTACACCGACGACACCCGGCTCGCCGATCGCGCCGACGTCCTCACCTTCACCTCCGAGCCGCTCCAGGCACGGCTCGAGCTCGCTGGCGCTCCCGTCGCCGAGCTGTCCCACAGCAGCGACAATCCCTCCTGCGATCTCTTCGTCAGGATCTCCGAGGTCCGGCCGGACGGGGTCTCCACCAACGTCACCGACGGCTTCGTCAGGCTCGACGCGAGCCTGCCCGGCGACCTCGTCAGGGTGGCGTTGGACCCGGCATTTCATCGGTTCGCGGCGGGCAGCCGCCTGCGGCTCGTGGTCAGCGGCGGCGCCCACCCACGCTGGGAGCGCAACCTCGGCACCGGTCACGACCCCGCGACCACGACCGCCCTGCGCTCGTCCCACCGGAGGGTCGACCTGCCTGCCAGTCGCCTCGTGCTGCCGGTCGTCGGCTCCTGACGCACGGCTCCGTACGCCCGGGACGAGCGGCGGGACACCGCCCGACGGCGGCTAGTGGCGGCCGGCGGGCTCGGGGCGCTCGTCCTCCCAGGCGTCCACCGGGGAGACCTGGTGGGACGGGGACGTCATCGCGGCGGCGGGGTCGTCGAGGTCGGCCTGGGCGTGCTG
>JAEWIK010000370.1 GCA_023387135.1 Actinomycetes bacterium
TGGATGGGGTTGGGCTGGGCGGACGCGGGCGCCGAACCTGACGGCGCCGGGGCCATGGGGCTGGAACATGCTGTCGCTGCCACGACGATGAGGCTGGCCGCTGCGATGCGGAAGGTTGAAGGGTTCATCTGAGGCCTCCGAAGGGTGGGTCGCACCGGCATCGGACGGGGGTCACCCGTCCGATGCCGTGCTGCGGGGTGGGCGGAAAGTGGTCCTGGGTGGGATTCAGCGCTTGCGGGCGCGGTCGGACGCGGCGTCGTTGGCCTTCTGGATCGCGGCGACCAGTTCGTCCTTGGTCATGCGCGAGCGTCCCTTCACCTCGAGACGCGAGGCGATCTCGTAGAGGTGCTCCTTGGAGGCGTTCGCGTCCACGCCGCCCGCCGTCTCGCGGTGGGTGTCGACACCGCCTCGTGCCTGGGCGTCGGAAGGACCTGCATGCTCCTTGGGCTCCCAGTGGTCGCCGACCTTCTCATGCGTGTGCTTGAGGGCGCTGAAGGCGACCCGATGGGCGTGCTCACCTTCGCCGTATTCTTCGGCGGCGGCGTCGTGGGCCTTCGCGAAGGTCCGCTTCGCCTTCTCATCTGATCTCTGGATGGTCTGCGGGAGTTCCTCTTCCCGCACCTTTCCCGACTTCGTGGTCTTGGGCATGTTGTCCTCCCCTCGATCTTCGCGTGCTGCTGCCGGTTGGTCCCGGGCGCACGAACGCCGGGACGCACGTCCATCGCTTACCCTGAACCGAAGTATCGAAACTCGGTCACCGCGTGGCGGTCGGGAGGGTAGGCGGGGAGTGCGCCCCGGCGGTTCGTGTCAGGCTGGTTGACGCCACTCGCCGCGCTCGGCGGCTTGCAGCTCATCCTTCAGTTGGGTGAGGACACGCCGCAGGATGCGCGACACCTGCATCTGGGAGATGCCGAGCCGCTGTCCGATGGCGTGCTGGGTCCACTCGTCCTCGAAGCGGAGCTTCACGACGAGCTGGTCGCGGCGCGGCAGCGAGGCCACCAGGCGCCTGAGGGTCAGCCTGTCGACCAGGACGTCGATCGGCTCGTCCCCGTCGGGGAGCATGGAGCCGAGGGTCGTGTCGTCGTGTTCGATGGCGTCGACGGGTGCGTCGAGGGAGAGCGGACGGTAGCTGCCGTCCACCCACAGGCCCTCGCGAAGCTCGTTCTCGTCCACGCCGAGGTCCTTCAGCAGGTCGTCCTTCTCTGGAGTCCTGCCGAGCGACTGCTCGAGCTGATGGAAGCGAGACCGGGTGCGAGCGCGGAGCTCCTGGATCCGGCGGGGAGGACGCACCATCCAGCACGAGTCGCGGAAGTGACGCCGCAGCTCGCCGAGGATGGTCGGGGTGGCGAACGCCGTGAAAGGCGAGCCTGATTCCGGACGGTATCTCCGGATTGCCAGTAGCAGTGCTGTCCGTGCGACCTGGGTGAGATCGTCGCGATCCGCGCCCCGGTTGACGTAGCGCTTGACGAGCGCGTCGCACAATCCGAGGTTGAGTTCGACGATCCGGGTAGAGAGCTCAGCGCGTTCGTCGGCCGCGTTTGTTCGGGCGAGACGAATCAAGAGCTTCTGGGTTTGCAGTTCCCGGTCTTGCGCGGAGGTACGCGTCTCGTGGCCTCGTGCCATGATCCGCTCCCTTCGGGATCGGAGCCGGCACGTGGTTTGAACCGCTCTTGCATGTCAGCATGCCAAAGGGGATGGGGGCTGGCAACCCCCTCTCCGGCAAGTGGGGTAGTTTCACTCCTCCCCCCGGTGGGCCGGACTTCCGTCGCCGTGCGCTCATCCCCGGCCACCCTTGGTCTTTTGCCGACGCGGGATGGAAGACTGGACGCCGGGAAGGAGGTGGCGATGCCGCAGGTGGTCGAGACCGGGTCGTTGCTCATCGCCGGGGTGGGGATCTCCGACGGCGTGTTCGACGGCACCGTGGTCCTGATCCTCGACGCCGACGAGTCCGGGACCGTGGGCGTCGTGCTCAACAAGGTCACCGACATCGAGCTTGTGAACGCCCTCCCGCAGTGGGCGCACCTGGTGAATGCCCCCGAGACGCTCTTCGACGGCGGGCCGGTGTCGCAGCAGGGGGCGGTGTGCCTCGCCCGTCCGAGCAGCGCGACAGACGACCCGCCCGGCTGGCGGCGGCTCTTCGACAGGGTCGGCCTGCTGAACCTCGACACCCCGGTGGAGATCGCCGACGGCGCGTACGCCGACCTGCGCATCTTCGCCGGCTATGCGGGCTGGGACGCCGGACAGCTCGAGACCGAGCTCGAGTTCGGCATGTGGCACGTCACGAAGGCGCGGCCTTCCGACGTCTTCGACCCCGAGCCGCAGACCCTGTGGCGACGGGTGCTGCGCCGCCAGGGCGGCGACCTGGCGCTGCTGTCCACCTGGACCGCCAACCCCGAGCTGAACTGACTCCCTCGGCTTCTCCAAAGGCCCGCGAGGGCGTTCGCTCCTCGGCGTAGACTCAGGGCCTGGCAGCCTACCAAGGGAGGATGGTTGATGTCAGAGGCCTACGGCGGCCCGCCGCGGATCCTCGTCGTCGATGACGATGAAGCCTTGGCAGAGATGCTCGACATCGTGCTGCGCTCGGAGGGATTCCAGGCACGGCTGTGCCATGTCGGCGACACGGCGCTGGAGGCTTTCCGCGAGTACCGTCCCGACCTCGTGCTGCTCGACCTCATGCTCCCGGGACGCGACGGCGTCGACGTGTGCCGTGACATCCGCGCCGAGTCGGGGGTGCCTGTCGTCATGCTGACCGCCAAGTCCGACACCACCGACGTGGTGCACGGTCTTGAGGCGGGCGCGGACGACTACGTCGCGAAGCCCTTCAAGACCCAGGAACTCGTCGCGAGGATCAAGACCAGGCTGCGTCGCCAGGTGCACGCCGAGGAGGACATCCTGCGCATCGGCGACATCACCATCCGGGTCGACGAGCACACGGTGCGGCGCGGCGACCAGGAGATCTCGCTCACCCCGCTGGAGTTCGACCTGCTGCTCGCGCTGGCGCGCAAGCCCCGGCAGGCCTTCACCCGCGAGGTGCTACTGCAGGAGGTGTGGGGCTACCGGCACGCGAGCGACACCAGGCTCGTTAACGTCCACGTCCAGCGGCTGCGCTCCAAGGTCGAACGTGATCCCGAGCGTCCCGAGATCATCGTGACTGTCCGTGGTGTTGGCTATCGCGCCGGGGAGCCCCGTCCGGTCTCATGAACGAGAGGCAGGGCCCGCGACCACGCAACCGGACGGCGTGGCTGGCACCACTGCGCCTGTGGTCGCGCTCGCTGCCGTTCAGGGTGGTGGTCCTCACCATCGCCGCGTCGTTCGCCATCCTCACCGCCACCGGCCTCTTCCTCATCGACCAGTCGACGAGGGGCATCCTCGAAGGCAAGACCCAGGCGTCCGTCGGCGAGGCCTCGGCGGTCGTCGAGGTCATGCAGCGTGAGCTGAACGCGACAGACCTGCGCACCACGTCGGTCAACGAACGGGTCACCCGCCTGGCCCGCGACGCCGTCAACCGCGGACGGGTGGGCGACCAGTACTTCGTCGTCGTCGAGACCCCGGTCTCCCAGGTGGGGACGGGAGGGCTCGACGAAGCCAGCATCCCGGCCTCGATCCGGCAGGCGATGGGGACGGGCGAGGGCCTGTGGAGCACTCCCACCCTGATCACCTTCACCGACGGCAGGCCGGCGGTGCCCGGCTTGGTGGTGGCGGCCACCATCCGCGCGAGCGGGCTCACCACCTATCCGGTGTTCTTCCTGTTCTCCACCGCCCAGGAGCGGCAGACCCTGGCGGTCGTCCAGCAGGCAGCGTGGGCGACGGGCGCCTTCCTGCTGTTCGGCCTGGCGCTGACCGTGTACCTGATCTCCATGCTCGTGCTGCGTCCGGTCCGCGCCGCGCGCCTGGCGGCCGAGCGGCTGGCGGCGGGCCACCTGGAGGACCGGATGGCGGTGGTGGGGACCGAGGACCAGGCGGCCCTGGCGCGCTCCATGAACCACATGGCCTCGGAGCTCGACAAGAAGATCACCCAGCTCCAGAACCTCTCGGCCGTGCAGCAGAGGTTCGTGTCCGACGTCTCCCACGAGTTGAGGACGCCGTTGACGACGGTGCGCATGGCCGCCGAGGTCATCCACGCCAACCGCGGACAGCTCGACCCTCCCACCGCCAGGTCGGCAGAGCTGCTCTCCGCCCAGCTCGACCG
>JAEWIK010000396.1 GCA_023387135.1 Actinomycetes bacterium
GCTGGGAACTCGCCGCTGCCCTGTTCCTGCGCTGGAGGGACGGCGATTCGCGCGCGATGGACGACCTGGTCAGGCTACTGACCCCGACGCTGTGGCACGTCGCACGGGCGTACGGGCTCGGCTCCGAGCTCGCCGAGGACGTCGTGCAGACGACCTGGCTGACCCTGGTGCGCCGCCACGAGAGCATCCTCGAACCCCTGGCCGTCGCGGGCTGGCTCACGACGACCGCCCGGCGCGAGGCCTGGCGGGTCGGCAAGCAGCAGCGCCGGGCCGATCCGTCGGAGAACGAGCAGCTCGAAGCTCAGTTGCCCGCCGGCGACTCCGCCGAGCACGAGGCGATCAGGACGAGTTCGGCCGCAGAGCTGTGGGCGGCTGTCGACCGGCTCGCCGAACGCTGCCAGCGCCTGCTCCGGGTCATCGCCTTCGACGACAGGCCCGACTATGCAAGGATCGCCAGCGACCTCGAGATGCCGATCGGCAGCATCGGCCCCACCCGACAACGCTGCCTGTCGAAGCTGAAGGCCTTGCTGAGCCAGGGAGGTGCAGCATGACCGCCCGCGATCCCGAGGACAAGGCACTGTTCGCCCGCCTGCGCGAGCTGTGGGACGAGCACGACCCGATGCCCCAGGGACTCACCGACAGGATGATCGCCGCCGTCGCCATGGAGGACTTCGCCCGCGAGTGGGCGCTGCTCTCGCTGGTGGAGGACGCGCAACCCGCGGCAGTCAGGGGCGAATCCACCACGTCGCAGCTCCAGTTCAGCGACGGCATCACCACCGTCCTGCTGCACATCGCGGGCGCCGACGACGACCGCCGCCGGGTCGACGGCTGGGTCGACTCGCTGGCGCTGGAGATCCGCCTCAGCCAGGGCGAGAAGGACTGGACGGCCAGGCCGAGCGGCACAGGAAGGTTCGCCTTCGGTTCCCTGCCGGCGGGGGTCTCGCGGCTCCGCATGGTGGTGAGGCGTCCCGACGGCACGCTGCGCGACTTCGAGACGCCGCAGTTCGAGGTGTAGCGGCGTCCGGGAGACGCCGGTTCACGGCTTTGGGGCGGACGACGGCGTCCGTCCGAGGGGGAGACACGCAGGTCCGAGGGATCCAGGGAGAGTGAACCATGGCTGACATCAGGGAGCAGGGACCACAGCCGAAGGGGTGGTCGTGGCGTGATCGGGCGCGGGGGTCGATCCCCGTCGGGGCGACGCTCAACCCGCTCGACGAACCCATCGCGGGGTTGGAGGTGTTCCCCACCGCCTATGTCCCCGACAGGCTGCTGGTGACGATGATGCTCGGCTCGGACGGCGGCCCGTACGCCGAACTGCGCGCGGCCGCCGCCGCTTTCGGCTGGGGCCTGGTCCCGCAACGGCTGGACGGCGACGGCCTGCCGACCGAATCACCGTTCCCGGAGCCCAGGTTCCCCGGCGCCCCGGTGACGATCCGCGTCAGGCTCACGCCGTCCGACGAGCAGGGACGCCAGTCGCCGGCCTCGCCGGACGCCTGGAAGGTGCTGCAGCGGGCGCGCCGCGACCACTACCTCGCCAGGCTGCGCGACCAGGGCGTGGACCCGACCAAGGCACCCCTGCGCCTGGAGCGCGAGGACCTGCTGCCGGGGGTGGGGCTCGAGCACATCGTGGCGATCGACCCGGTCGGGCTGAACCCTTTCACCCAGACGAACCCCTACACCAAGACGAACCCTTACACGCAGACGAACCCGTACACGAAGACCAACCCGTACACGAAGACGAACCCGTGTGACGAGTACGCCACCGCGGGCTCGGGCGGTCGGCAGCCGGTCGCGTGGCTGGGACCCGCGCCGGTCCGGCGTCCCGACGCGGAGATCACCGGACGACGTCCGGTGGTGGCCATCCTCGACACCGGGGCGGGCGCGCACGACTGGCTGCCCGAGTCGATAGTCGACCGTCATGTGACGCTGGACGGGGAACCCGTCGGGCTCACCGACGACGCCGACCCCGAGCTGTATCCGGACCTGTACGGCCCGATGGACGGCGCCATCGACATCGTCAGCGGGCACGGCACGTTCATCGCAGGATTGATCCGCCAGGCGGCGCCCGACGCCGACCTGCTGGCCATCAGGGCCGCCGACGCGATGGGAGTCGTCGAGGAGAGCGCCCTGCTCGACCTGATCGAGGAGGTCGGCGTCCTGCTGGCCCGGCACTGCGCGGGCGAGCCGGGAGGGCGTGCCGTCGACGTCCTCAACCTGTCGTTGGGCTACTACCACGAGACCCCGCAGGACGGCGCCTACAGCCTCGCGTTGTACGACCTGCTGGCGGCGCTGCGCGCCCTCGGCTGCACGGTCGTCTGCTCGGCGGGCAACGACTGCACCGACCGTCCGACCTTCCCCGCGTCGCTGTGGCCGTGGCCGGGCTCCGACAACGGGCTGCAGCCCGACGACTACGCCGACCACGTCTCGGTGGGATCGCTGAACGCGAGCGGTCACACGACGGCGCTGTTCTCCAACATCGGGCCGTGGGTGAAGACCTGGGCGGTCGGCGCCTCGGTGGTGAGCACCGTCCCGGCGTTCGTCGGCGGCTTCCAGGCCACCTCCCGGGACGACGCCTACGGACGCGACCGCGAGACCCAGGACCCCGACGACTACCGCGGTGGCTTCGCCATCTGGAGCGGCACCTCGTTCGCGGCCCCCGTGGTGGCGGGCAGGATCGCCCACGAGTTGACGGCCGTGCTCGCAGCCGACGGGGCACGCTCGTCGGCACCGCCCCATGCGGTGAAGCTCGCCAGGCGCGCGGCGGCGACGGCGCTCGAACGGGGAGCCGGCACTCCCCGGGGCTAGCCCGCGGTTCCGGTGGCCGCCCGTCGGTGCGCGGGCGGTCGCCGGACGGGGCATGCTGTGCTCGTGAGACTCTCTGCCGAAGAGCTTTACCGCCGCGGTGTCGAGCACGGCAACGCCGGCCGCAACGCGGCCGCGCGCCGCTGTCTCACCTCGGCCCTGGAGCGGACCGGCGACCCCGATCTGGAAGCCAGGATCGCGGGGACGCTGTCGTACATCGCCGCCAGGACGGGCGACCCCGCCGGCGCCGAGCGACTGTGCCGTGACGCCCTCGCCACGACGGGGGTGTCGGCGGCGACCGCCGCCATCCTCGAGGGCCAGCTCGGTCTCCTGGCGATCGGCAGCGGCGACTGGGACGCGGCGATCTCCTGGCTCGACAGGGCCATCGTGGGGGTCGGCGACGACCGCGGGCATCGCAACACGATGTACCTCAACCGCAGCGTCGCCCACATGCAGGCAGGGCACCTGGCGGAGGCCCGCAGGGACCTCGAACTGGCCAAGGCCGACTTCGCCGTCGAGGGCAACGACCAGGACGCGGCGATGGCGCAGCACAACCTCGGCTACGTCGCCCTGCTGGAGGGCGACCTGGTCACCGCCTTGCACGACATGACGGCGGCCCGCGCGATCATGCAGGGGGACTCGGCGGTGAACGCGGCGATCGGCGACCTGGACAGGGCGGAGGTGCTGCGCGACGCCGGCCTGACGACCGAGGCCGAACGCACCCTCGACAAGGTGGCGAGGACGCTCGGCGCGCACGGGATGCGCCAGGCGCGGGGCGAGGCCGAGTTCAACCTCGCCAGATCGTTGCTGACCCATGATCCGAGGCGGGCCGCGACGGTGGCGGGCGCGGCGGCGCGCAGGTTCCGCGGCCTCGGCAGCACGAGCTGGGCGGCCCGGGCGCAGGGCGTCCTGCTGCGTGCCAGGTTGTCGGACGGGCAGTCGCTCAGCACCGGGACGCGGATCGCCGCCACCAGGACACCGCCCTCCCCGGCGGAGATCGAGCAGGCCGCCGACGAGCTCGACGGGCTCGGCTTCGCGGCCGAGGCGACCGCGCTGCGGCTCACCCGCGACCTGTGGGAGGCACGTCACGGGGCGCGGGAGGACCTGTCTGCTCCCGTCCCGCCGCCCGTCGACGGCTCGCCCCTCCAGGTCCGCCTGCTCGCCGACGAGGTCTCCGCGGCCCGCGCTCACGCCGCCGGGCTGCTCGACGACGCCAGGGAGCACGCGGCGCGGGGGCTGGACGCCCTCACCCGGTGGCAGCTGTCCTTCGGCAGCCTCGACCTGCAGACCTCGCTCGCCATGCACGCCAGGGGCCTGCTGTTCGAGGGGATGCGCTCGGCGGTGAGGTCAAGGTCGCCCGAGGTGCTCTTCGAGTGGTCCGAGCGGGCGCGGCACCTGAGCCAGCAGGTGGTCCCGTTGCGCCCGCCGCCGGACCCGGAACTCGCCACCGAACTCGCCGAACTGCGTTCCCTGCGGGCGGAGAACCCCGACGGGTGGTTGCGGGACCAGCGGGCGTCGGCGCTGCACGACAGAGTGCGACAGCGGCAGTGGGTGTCCACCGGCGCCGCGGGGCTGGACGAGCGCAGCACGCTCGCCGACGTGCTGTCGTCCCTCGACGAGGGCACCGCGTTCGCCACCTACCTCTACGACGGCAGCCGGATCACCTGCCTGGTCGTGACTCCCGAGGGCGCCAGGGTAGTGGACGCGGGAGCCTGGCAGCAGCTTCAGCACTCCCTCTCCGGGCTGCGCGCAGACCTCGACGTGTACGCGTCGGTCCGGAACGGCCCGATGGCGGCGGTCATCGCGACGGCCCTCGACGAGCGGCTCGCCGAACTCGACCACCTGCTGCTGCGTGGCCCGCTCGCGCTGGTGGGCGACAGCAGGCTCGTCCTCACCACTCCTGGAGTGCTCGCGGGGGTGCCGTGGACGATGCTGCCGGGCCTGCGCGGGCGTCCCTTCACGCTGGCGACCTCGGCGACCAGGTGGCTCAGGGACACGGGACGCCCACGGCCTCCGGGCGTCGGTTTCGTCGCGGGCCCGGGCGTCGCCAGGGGCGAGGAGGAGGTGGCGGTGGCGTCGAACGCCTGGGAGGACGCACGAATCCTCTCCGGGTCCGCGGCCACCGTCGACGCCGTCGCCGCCCTCGCCGGGGACGTCGGCACGCTGCACGTCGCCGCCCATGGCAGGCACGCCGTCGACAACCCCCTGTTCTCGGGTCTCGACCTGGCCGACGGTGCCCTGTTCGGCTACGACATCGACAGGATCCCCAGGGTGCCCACGACTGTCGTGCTGTCGGCCTGCGAGGTGGGACGATCCTCGGTCCGTTGGGGCGAGGAGGCGATCGGCATGACGCGCACCTGGCTGCACGCCGGCACCGCCTGCGTGGTGGCGGCCCCTGTCACGGTGGCCGACGACGCGGCGTGCGAGTTGCTGGGCGCCATGCACGCCGGCCTGGCGAGCGGACTGCCCGCCTCCGAGGCGCTGGCGAGGGCCTCGCTGGAGACCGGCGTGGTGGCTCCCTTCCAGTGCCACGGTTCGGGCTTCTAGCCCTCCAGGCGCCCACCACCCGGGGTCCCGCGCGTCGGCTTTCGAGGTTTTCTGCTCACGGGTTGTATCAGGACGGCTGCCGCGCGCTCTCCATCATCGGAACGGTGCTTGGCACGGTGGTAGGGGGGAGCGAGCAGGTGATGGTCCAGCGGTCGACAGGCCGCGTCCGGGGGGGCAACGGACCATCCACCACCGATCCGGAGGGTGTCGCCAACAGGCGGCACCCTTCCTCCGTCTGGGCGGCGATCAGTAGGCGAGGCCCTTCGGTTCGGGGCCGAGCGGGGGGACTGTCGGGTCGGGCACCTGGAAACCGTTGGCCTTGTAGGCCTCGTAGTCGAACTGCTCGCACTCGTCATAACCGAGCTTGTGGTACTCGTAGAAACCTTCCCACTCCTCATAGCCCTCACCCAACGACGACTCCAGGAACGCGTCCGCCATCGCCTGCCCCAACGGTGCGCCCGTCCAGAACGCACCCATCGCCAGCAGGTTCGCGTTGTTCGCCGTGGCAGCCCGCTTCGCCGACGGCAACGTCTCCGCCACCGCCGCATGCACATGCGGCACCTTGCTCGCGGCGATGTGGATGCCCATTCCGGTGCCGCAGAAGGCGAGCGCCTTCTCGTACTCACCCTCGGCGATCTTCGACGCCACCAGGAAACCCGCACGGTGGTACATGGGCGCGGTGGCGAGGTCGGGAGTCACGTCCTCCACCGTCCAACCCCGCTCGATCAGGTGCTGCTTCACAGCCTCCTTCAACGGGAACCCCGCGAAGTCGGCACCGACAACGACGAACCTGTCCTTGGCTGTCTTCATGACTCAGTCGCCTTTCCGTTTCAGACTTCGGGCACCCGGCCCGTCCTTGGAGAAGTAGTTGGCCACCATGACCGCGAGCAGCACGCCGCCCCAGATCAGCGGAGGGTAGAAGTTGCTGATGGTCGGGAACATGTTGAGGCCCGACGACAGGATCTGCAGGATCACGATGGCGAGCACGACGCCCATCAGCTTGCCGCTGCCGCCGTTCGGGTCCACGCCGCCCAGCACCACGATGAGCACGGTGAGCAGCGTGTAGGTCGAGCCGTAGTCAGCCTTCGCCGAGTTGTAGTTGGCCAGCATGACGAGACCGGCGAGGGCGGCCCAGAGGCCGGAGAACATGTACGTGCGGACCAGCAGGCTCGTCGTGTTGAGGCCGCTGAACCTGGCGGCCGTCGAGTTGGTGCCGAGCATCCTGATCTTCGTGCCGAACGACGTCTTGTTGAGCACCAGCCCGACGATGATCGCCGCCACGATGAAGACGATGAGGGGCACCGGGACGACGCCGCCGACCCGTCCGGCGAAGACCTCACCCCACGCGGCCGGGAGCCCCGAGACGGGCTTGCCCGCGGTGATGATGATCGCGATGCCGCCGAATAACTCGAGCGTGCCGAGGGTGACGAGGATGGGCGGGATGTTCACCTTCGCGACGAGGAAGCCGTTCAGGGCCCCCGCCACCGCCCCCGCCACCAGCGAGAACGCCACCGCCACGGCGATCGCCACGGCGACGGTTCCGGCGCCGGCCCCCTTGGGCGCCATGCTCAGCATGAGCACCGCGGCACCGATGGAGGTCATGTTGGCGATGCCGACGACCGAGAGATCGATGCCTCCGGTCATCATGGTGAGCATCACCCCGAGGGCCATCAGCCCGAACTCGGGGAACTGGATCGCCATCGACTGCCAGGTGCGCAGGTTCAGGAACGTGCCGGTCTTGATGATCGAGAAGAACGCGAACACCAGGATCAGGATGATGACGAGCCTGGTCAGGTGGGTGTCCCTGGTGAAGGCGCGGAACATCTCCGACGGCTTGGTCGAGCGCGGGCTTGCCACGTTGGAGCTCATTGTCGTCCTCCCTTACACCGCTGCCCGCAGGCGGCCGCTCGCGCGTGCCACCTGGTAGGCGGAGATTCCCGTTCCGACGATGATCAGCACACCCAGCGAGAACCCCTGCCAGAAGGTCGGGATGCCGAGGAGGATCATCGAGTTCTGCACGATCGTGATGAGCAGGGTGCCGAGCATGACGCCCGTCAGCGAGCCGGTGCCGCCGGTGATGGCGGTGCCTCCCAGCACCACGGCCGCGATCACCATCATCTCCATGCCCAGCAGGTTGGTGGGGTGCATCTGGCCCATCATCGACGCCCTGATCAGGCCGGCGATGGCGGCGATGACGCCGACTATCACGTACAGCCAGAACTTGATGTGCTTGACCCTGAAGCCCGCGCGCGCGGCGGCGTTCTCGTCGCCGCCGATCGCGTAGATGCCGCGTCCGAACATCGTGTAGCGCATCACGAAGAAGACGATCGCCACGACGGCGACGAGGATCGCGAACGCCACCGGCATGTCGGAGGTGAGGCCCGATGCCGGGTTCTTCGCGACGAAGATCGTGGCCCTGCCGAACTCCTCCATGGAGTCGGGGATGTCGGGGATCTGGACGGAGTTCAGCGCGCCCTGCATGACCCCGGAGAACACGCTCGCGGTGCCCAGCGTGATGATCAGGGTCGGCAGCGCCAGCCGCGCCGTGAACAGGCCGTTGAAGGCGCCGAGGATCGCACCGAGAGCTATCGCCATGAGGAAGGGGACGAGGATCGGCCCCTCGATGTGGTTGTCGACCAGATACCTCGTGGTCGCGTAGACGGCGAGCGACGCCAGGGCCGGGAACGACACGTCGATGCCGCCCGACACGATGACCATGAAGGCGCCCACCGCGAACAGGCCGGGGACGACCATGGCGTTCGCGATGTCGACGAGGTTGTTGGCGGTGAAGAACTGGCCGCTGCGGACCTGGATCACGATGCTCAGCGCGAGGATGACGAGGAAGACGTAGAACTCGTTCGACTTCACGAGCTTCTGGGCGAGCTTCTTCACAGCGCCACCTCCGTCGCCTCGCTGGCGATCAGGGTCGCGAGTTCTGCCTCGGTGGTCGCCCGCGGGTCGACCTCGGCCTCGATCCTTCCGCCGCGCATCAGCAGGATGCGGTTGCAGTTGCTCATCAGCTCGGGGATGTCGTCGGAGATGATGATGATCCCTATCCCTTCCCTGGCGAGTTGCTGCAGGATCGCGTGGATGTCGTGCTTGGAGCCGATGTCGACGCCGACCGTCGGCCCGTTGAGGATGAGGATGTCCGGCTTGGTGGCGAGCCATTTTGCCAGGACGATCCGCTGCTGGTTCCCGCCGGAGAGGGTGCTCGCGGCGTTGCGGGGATCGGGGGTGGCGATCTTGAGCTCCTTCACCCAGCGCGTCGCCTCACCCTGCTGTTTGCCCTTGTCGAGGACGCCCAGGGCGCCGGTGGTGGAGTCGATCTCGGCGATCACTATGTTGTCGCCGATCGAGCGCGGGAGGAACAGCCCTTCGGTGAGCCTGTCCTCGGGGACGTAGCCGATGCCGGCGTCGATGGCCGACCTGATGCCGTCCAGGGTGACGGGCTTGCCCTTGACCCGCAGCTCCCCGGAGTCGGCCGCGTAGGCGCCGAACAGGGTGAGCGCGAGCTCGGTCCGTCCCGACCCGAGAAGGCCGGTGATGCCGAGGATCTCGCCGCCTCGCAGGCTGAAGTTCACGTCCTCGAAACCGCCTCGCAGCCCGAGTCCCGCGGCCTCGAGGACGGGCTCCGGCGACGCGTTCTCGAGCGTGAAGTGGGTGTCGTCGAACTCCCTGCCCGTCATGAAGAAGGAGAACTTCTTCCTGTCCAGCTCGGACGGGAGGCAGGTGGCGACGACTTCGCCGTTGCGGATGATGGTGAACCGCTCGGAGATCTCGAAGACCTCTTCGAGCTTGTGGCTGACGAACAGCGTGGCGATGCCGCGGGCCTTCAGGTCGAGGATGATCCTGAAGAGCGCGTCCACCTCTTTCTTGGTGAGCGCCGTGGTCGGCTCGTCCATGATGATGAGGCGCGCGTCGTGCATGAGCGCGCGGCAGATCGCCACGAGTTGCTTGTCGGCGACCGACAGCTTGCCGACCTTGGCGTCGAGGTCGACCTTGAAGTTGATCTTGGAGACCGCCTCCTCGGCGATCCTGCGGAAGCGTCGCCAGTTGACGAACTTGCGCTTGTCGGCGAGCTCGCTGTTGTAGGCGAGGTTCTCCATGACGGAGAGGTTCGGGAACACGGAGAAGTCCTGGTAGATGACCTGGACCCCGTTCATGATCGCCTCGATGGGGGTGACCTTCTCGTAGGAGGCGTCACCGAACTCGATGCTGCCCTCGTCGGGGGTGTAGACGCCCGAGATGATCTTGATGAGGGTCGACTTGCCCGACCCGTTCTCGCCGGCGAGGCAGTGGATCTCCCCCGGCTTGATCTCAAGATTGATCTTGCGGAGTGCCTTCACGCCGGCGAACGACTTGCTGACGTCGCGTACCGCCAGGACGTTCTCAGTCATCCACGAGTCCTTTCGTGCCGCACCCCGAGGCGTGGGCGTGGCTGGTCGAGCCGGTGGCAGCGGGGAGGCGGACCTCCCCGCTGCCACCGTGGGAGTATCAGAAGCCGAAGCTGTCGACGTTGTCCTTGTTGATGACGACCCAGCCGTTGCCCTCGAGCACCTTGTCGCTGTCGGCGGCGAAGTTCATCTGCTCGTAGCCCTTGACCTTGAGGTCGACCGGGGCCTTGATCTCCTCACCGGAGAGCACCTTGCGGGCGAGTTCGGCCATGGCGTAGCCGGAGTCGGCGGGATCCCACAGGGTGAGTGCGGAGACCGAACCGTCCATGAGGATCTGCTTGTTGGCTGCCGGCATGCCGGTTCCAGCGGTGAAGACCTTGCCCTTCAGGCCGAGCTCGTCGATGGCGCGCGCGACACCGGGAGCGTCGAAGGACGAGGTGCCCATGATGCCCTTGAGGTCGGGGTAGGTCTTCAGCAGTTCCTTGGCCACCTGGTAGGCGGTCTCACCGTCGTCCTGCGACTCGACGCGCGGCTGGGCGTCGAGCAGCTTCATCTTCGGGTAGGCCTCCTTCTGGTGGGCGACGCCGCCGTCCGCCCACTCGTTGTGGGAGGCGTTGGTGACGTGGCCGACCATGGTGGTGTAGGTGCCTTCCTCGCCCATGGCCTTGGCGAGGTTGTCCATGATGAAGGCGCCGTACTGGGCGTTGTTGAACGCCTCGATGTCGTACTTGGTGTTCTCCTGGGTGGCGCCCTCGTGGGTCACGACGACGATGCCGGCGTCCATGGCCTGCTTGAGGACTGTCTCCAGTGCACCGGGATCGACCGGGACGACGCCGATGGCGTCGACGCCCTGGGCGATGAGGTCCTGGATGACCTGGGCCTGCATGGTGGCGTCGGTCTCCGACGGGCCCTTCTGGTACACGGTCATGTCAGGGTGATCGGCCTGGTACTTCTTGACGCCCTCTTCCATCCTGACGAACCAGGGGTTGGTGGCGTCCTTCGGGACGATGGCGATCGTGTACTTGCCGTCGCCGCCCGCGGACTGGCTGGCTGCCGGTTCGCTGCCTGCGGGGGCAGGGGTGCTCGAGCATGCGCTCAGGGCGAGGGTGAGCGCGATAGTCGCGCCCAGCGCCCCTGCGATCAAGCGTCCTTGCTTCATGCCTTTCTCTCCTTCTCTGGATTCAGATGGCTGTCTTGCCTGTGCTGGTTTGGGAGGCGTCAGGGTGGGCTCTGCCCGCCCTGCCTGTGAC
>JAEWIK010000001.1 GCA_023387135.1 Actinomycetes bacterium
CCTGATCACCGGTGCTTTCGTGCTCGCCCTGGTGCCGCTGGTGTCGGTGAGCTGGGAGGTCGTCCGCAACGGCGTCAGCCGCCTCGACCCGCAGTTCTTCAGCTACTCCATGCGCAACGTCATCGACGTCGGCGGCGGTGCGGTGCACGCCATCTACGGCACGCTGTGGATCACGGGCTTGGCCACCGTCATCTCGGTGCCGATCGGCCTGCTGACCGCCATCTACCTCTCCGAGTACGGCAATCGCGGCAGGCTGTCGCGGGCCATCACCTTCTTCGTCGACGTGATGACCGGCATCCCGTCGATCGTCGCGGGCCTGTTCGCCGCCGCCCTGATGGCGCTCGTCGCCGGGCAGCGTTCGGCGACCTTCGGATTCGCAGGCTCGGTGGCCCTGTCGGTCCTGATGATCCCCATCGTCGTCCGCTCCTGCGAGGAACTGCTGCGGCTGGTCCCCAACGAGCTGCGCGAGGCTTCGTACGCCCTCGGGGTGCCGAAGTGGAAGACCATCGTGAGGATCGTCATTCCGACAGCGATCTCCGGCCTGGTGTCGGGCATCATCCTCGCCATCGCCCGCGTCATCGGCGAGACTGCCCCGCTGATGATCGCCGCCGGCTTCACCCAGAGCCTCAACAACAACCCGTTCGCCGACCCGATGATGTCCCTGCCCGTGTTCGTCTTCGACCAGTACACGAAGGGCTACGGCAGCAGCGACCCCCAGGCCTTCTTCGACAGGGCCTGGACCGGCGCCTTCACCCTCATCCTCATCGTGATGCTGCTGAACCTCATCGGCCGCCTCATCGCCGCCCGCTTCGCGCCCCGGAGGGGACGATGACCGGCACCGTTCGCCCCGAGCGGGCCGTTCACCACTAGGAGACCCACACCATGTCAAAGCGCATCGACGTCACCGACCTGAACGTCTACTACGGCAAGTTCCGCGCCGTCGAGGACGTGTCGATGACCATCGAGCCCCGCAGCGTCACCGCCTTCATCGGCCCCTCGGGCTGCGGCAAGTCGACCTTCCTGCGCACCCTCAACAGGATGCACGAGGTCATCAACGGCGCCTACGTCGAGGGCGAGGTGCTGCTGGACGGCGAGAACCTCTACGGGCCCGACGTGGACCCGGTGCGGGTGCGCCGCCAGATCGGCATGGTGTTCCAGCGTCCCAACCCGTTCCCCACGATGTCGATCAAGGAGAACGTGCTGGCGGGCATCTCGCTGAACAGCCGCCGGATGCCGAAGTCCCAGCAGGACGAGCTCGCCGAACGCGCGCTGCGCGGCGCCAACCTCTGGGAGGAAGTGAAGAACCGGCTCGACCTGCCGGGTTCGGGCCTCTCGGGCGGCCAGCAGCAACGCCTGTGCCTCGCCCGCGCGATCGCCATGCAGCCCGACGTGATCCTGATGGACGAGCCGTGCTCGGCCCTCGACCCGATCTCCACCCTCGCCATCGAGGACCTGATCCAGGAACTGAAGAAGACCTACACCGTGGTGATCGTCACCCACAACATGCAGCAGGCCGCCAGGGTCTCCGACACGACGGCCTTCTTCAACATCGCCGGCACCGGAGCCCCCGGCAAGCTGATCGAGGTGGGCGCCACCGAGAAGATCTTCTCCACCCCCGACGTGAAGGCCACCGAGGACTACATCTCCGGCCGCTTCGGCTGAGTCGACCCGCCGTGCCCACCGTCCCGCACCCGGCTCGCGGAGGAGACCGCCATCCCACCGCCGCCGGGGGCCACAGGCCGACCACCTAAACTGCACTCGTGAGTGGCGCAGGGTGGTACCCGGACCCGGGACGGCAGCCGGGCATGTACAGGTACTGGACCGGGACCGAATGGACGACGGCGATCACCGCCAATCCGGCAGCGACGCCGCCTCCGACGGGACCCGGGCCGGGGCCGCTCGGGACGCCTGACCTCGAACCGAAACGCCGCAACACGATGTGGTGGGTCACGGGGGTCGTGGCCATCGCCGTCATCGGCGTCGTCATTTACTTCATCACGCAGGGCATCTCCGGGGCGATCGGGCCCAGCCGCACCGACGTCCCCAGCGGACAGCCCAGCCAGAACGTCTGCCCCGAGATCGACCCCACCCAGTCCTCGGAAGCGCCCTCGCAGCCCAACGACGGCCGCGTCCACGGCGGCAAGATCTCCTACCCCATGCTGGGCGACCCGTGGGGCCCGGTGTCGGGCGACAACAGGGTGCCGTTCGGACGCGATGTCGCAGAACAGGTCGTCCCCGTCGAGAGCAACTACGACGGCAACGGCAACAGTTGGGTGGCGTCGGTGCTGGTCGCCGAGCTCGTCGCCGGCGACGGCTTCTTCACCCCCGAGCAGGGCTCGGAGATCGTCATGAAGTGCGTCGTCGGCAGGTTCTACGGTGACGCCCAGGTGCAGCGGGACGACAAGGTCTCGCGCGCGATCACGGTGGACGGACACGACGCCTGGGTCGTGGAGTCGCACCTCAGCTTCCAGATCCCCGGACTGACGACCGAGGGCGAGCTCGCCATCGTCGTCATCGTCGACACCGGCGTCGATTCGGCGTCGCTGTTCTACGCGTCCATCCCCGACACCACGCCGGAACTCGTGACGGACGCCCGCGACGTCATGCAGAAGCTGAAGGTCGACGCCTAGCGCCTTGCTGCCGGGGCCGGCCGCCGGGTCCCCCGGTCCGGGCGGGCTGGCCGGCTCAGCCGCAGGTGGTGAGGCCGAGCGCCACCTTGGCGTCCAGGACGCGGGCCGCCGAGACAGTCACCTGCTTGGCGAACGCCGGATTCGCCTTCGCCCTGGCCACGATCCCCGACACCATCGCCGTCGCCGCCGACGGCGTGACGGTGATCGCGAGGTCGCCGCCGGCGGCGATGAAGCGCACTGCCCTGTCCTTCGCGGGCACCTTCGACAGCGCCTTCGCCGCCCCGAGGTCGTCGCTGATGACGACCCCCGGGTAGCCCCAGCTCCTGACCAGACCGATGACCGTGGGTGAGAAGATCGCCTGGTTCTTCGCGTCGATCCTGCTGTACACCGCCGACGAGATCATGACGGCGTCCGGCATCAGCAGCCGCCCCTCGGGATCGTGGCCGGCCTCGCCGGGAGTGAGAGCACGCCTGAACGGCTCCAGCAGCGGGCTGTCGACAGTCGTGGTGCCGTCCACCACGCGGGTGGCGAAGTCGGTGTTCCCGGTCACCGCGCCGAGCCCGGGGAAGTGCTTGACGGCGCTGCCCATGCCGACCTGGCGCATCGAGAAGATGTAGGCCATCACCTTCTCCGAGACGGCGTCGGGGTCGGTGCCGTACCCCCTCCCCAGCTTGGCGATCGGCTCGTTCTTCGCGACATTGTTGGCCGGCACGACGTCGGCGACCGGCGCGAGGTTGAGGTGGACGCCGGCCTTCAGCAACTGCCGTCCCCAGGCGCGCGCCTGGATGAAGAGGTCCTCGCCCTGGAGCTTCGCCTGCTGGGCGGCGGACGGGATGGTCGAGAAGCCGGGGCCCTTGAGCCGCTGGACGGCGCCGCCCTCCTGGTCGACAGCTGTGAGCATGCCGAGGCTGCCGCCGAGCTTCTGGATGGCGGCGGTGATCTTCGCCGTCTTCTTCACTCCCCTGTCGGAGGTGCCCATCAGGATGACCGAACCGATGTGGTTCTTCTTGATGACGTCGGTCTCCTTGGCGTCGAGGGTGTCCTCGACGCCCACCATGACGAGCTGGCCCGCCTGCTGGGCGAGGCTCAGCTTCCCGGCGGCCGCCAGGCAGAGCGGCGCCGCAGGCGCGGTGGGGGTGGGGGTGTCACTCGGCACCGGGGGCACCGACGGCTCCTCGCCGGGCGGCGGCAGGGTCGAGGACGGGGTCGGCGCGGCCGAGGTGGCGGAGACAGTCGGGGTGGGGCTCGGCGTCGGCGTGGGAGTGGGGAGCAGGACGGGCGA
>JAEWIK010000010.1 GCA_023387135.1 Actinomycetes bacterium
CCCGAGGCGCACCGCGAGATCGCCGAGGATTTCTGCTCCTTCATGGCAGGGCGCTCCACCGGGCTGGTGCACCGGATCGAGGGGGAGATGGAGCAGGCCTCCGAGAATCTCGAGTTCGAGAAGGCGGCGGTGCTGCGCGACCGGCTGGTGGCGCTGACGAGTGCGACCGAGAAGAACGCCGTCGTGCTGGCCGACGGGACCGACGCCGATGTGATCGCGCTCGCCGAGGACCCGCTCGAGGTCGCCGTCCAGGTCTTCTACGTCCGAGGTGGCCGGATCCGCGGCCAGCGCGGCTGGGTGGCCGACCGCACCGACGACGCGGGCACCGCCGAGCTGGTCGAGGCCTTCCTGCTGTACCACTACGGCGAGGCGGTGGACGAGTCCGAGGTCGCCTCGGCGATCCCGCCCGAGATCCTCGTCCCCGTCGAGCCGGCGAGCGGGGGAGTGCTCGCCGAGTTGCTGACCGAGCAGCGCGGCTCCCGGGTGCGCATCAGGGTGCCGCAGCGGGGGCCCAAGCTCGCGCTGCTGGAGACAGTGGCGAAGAACGCCGGCGAGGCGCTCATCCTGCACAAGACCCGCCGTGCGAGCGACCTGTCGACCCGCAACCGCGCGCTGGAGGAGATCCAGCAGGCGCTGGGGCTGGCCGAGGCGCCGTTGCGCATCGAGTGCTTCGACATCTCCCACCTGCAGGGCACCGAGGTGGTGGCGTCGATGGTGGTGTTCGAGGACGGCCTGCCGCGCAAGAGCGACTACCGGCGGTTCATCCTGCACAACCAGGAGTCCAACGACGTCGCCGCCATGCACGAGGTGATAGGCCGCAGGTTCTCGCGACTGCGGGACGACAGGCTCTCGCTCAGCGGCGACGCCGAGGAGGGCCCGCTGCTCGTGGACCCGACCACAGGTGCGCCGCGTCGCTTCGCGTATGCCCCCGGCCTCGTCGTGGTGGACGGTGGCGCTCCCCAGGTGGCGGCCGCCCAGCAGGCACTCGCCGAACTCGGCATGAACGACATCGCCGTGTGCGGGCTCGCCAAGCGGCTGGAGGAGGTCTGGCTGCCGGGCGAGGAGTACCCGGTCATCCTGCCTCGCACCAGCGAGGGCCTCTACCTGCTGCAGCGGGTGCGGGACGAGGCCCACAGGTTCGCCATCACCCACCACCGCGGGCGCAGGTCGGCGTCCATGGTGGAGTCGCTGCTCGACGGCGTGCCCGGGCTGGGCGAGGTCCGTCGCAAGGCGGTGCTGAAGTACTTCGGGTCGCTGAAGAAGCTGCGCGCGGCCCCCGTCGAGGAGATCGCCCTGGTGCCGGGCGTCGGGCTCAAGACCGCGCAGGCGATCCACGACGCCGTCGCGGCCCAGCCGGCGCAGGAGGCCATCAACACCGCGACCGGCGAGATCATCGAGCAGTGAGCGCGATCGGCGCCCGGTCGGCCGGGGTGGGGCGGACGCGGGGATAATGAACCCGTGAGTTCAGTTGCCGAAGCCGTGGAGTTCCTCGTCATCACGGGGCTGTCGGGCGCGGGCAGGCGCACCGCGGCTCACACGCTGGAGGACCAGTCCTGGTACGTCGTCGACAACCTGCCTCCCGAGCTGATGCCCGAACTGCTGCGGATAGCGCGCGACCGCGACTTCACGAAGGTGGCGGTCGTGCTCGACGTCAGGACCCGCTCGGCGTTCCAGCAACTCCCTGTGGCCTTCGCGGAACTCGGCGCCGAGGGCGTGCTGCCGACCATCCTGTTCCTCGAAGCCAGCGACGAGACGATCGTCAAGCGGCAGGAGTCGGTCCGCCGTCCGGTGCCGCTGCAGGGCGACGACCGGCTGCTGGACGGCATCCGCCGCGAGCGGGAGCTGCTCGGTGACCTCCGGGCGCGGGCGGACGTCGTGATCGACACGACGGGGCTCAACGTCCACGAACTCGCCGACAGGGTGATCGCGGCCGTCATCGGCGACGCCGCGGCAGGCATCGGCGTCACGCTGATGTCCTTCGGCTACAAGAACGGCATCCCGATCGACGCCGACATGGTGCTCGACGTGAGGTTCCTGCCCAACCCGCACTGGGTGCCGGCGTTGCGGCCGCAGACCGGGCTCGCGCAGGCGGTGTCGCAGTACGTGCTCTCCCAGCCCGCCACCGAACCGTTCATCGACGGGGTGCTCGACCTGCTGGACACGATCGTCCCCGGCTACGAACGGGAGGGGAAGCAGCACCTCACGCTGGCGTTCGGGTGCACCGGCGGGAAGCACCGCAGCACGGCCGTCGTCGAGGAACTCGCCAAGCGGCTGCGCAGGCAGGGCCTCCACGTCAGCGTGCGGCACCGCGACCTGGGCCTCGAATGAGCGCGGCGCCCCGCCGTCCCGCGGTGACCGCCCTGGGGGGCGGCCACGGCCTCGCCGCCAGCCTCAGCTCGCTGCGCAGGATCACCAACCGGCTCACGGCGATCGTCACCGTCGCCGACGACGGGGGGTCGTCGGGCAGGTTACGCAGCGAGTTCGGCATCCTGCCGCCCGGCGACCTGCGGATGGCGCTGGCGGCGTTGTGCGGCGACGACGACATCGAACGGACGTGGGCAGACGTCCTGCAGTCCCGCTTCACCGGGGACGGCCCGCTCGGCGGGCACTCGATCGGCAACCTGCTGATCGCCGGACTGTGGCAGACCGTCGCCGACCCCGTGGCCGGGCTCGACATGGTGGCCGCGCTGCTCCACGTGCAGGGACGGGTGCTGCCGATGTCGGCGGTTCCCCTCGTCATCGAGGCGGACGTCATCGGGGCCGACCCCGCCGCCCCCGACGAGGTCAGCGTGGTGGTGGGCCAGGAGGCTGTCGCCCTGGCGACGGGGGTTATCTCGGACGTGCGCCTCACTCCCTCCGATCCGCCGGCGGTGCCGGAGGCGGTGCAGGCGATCCTCGACGCCCACCACGTGGTGCTCGGCCCGGGGTCGTGGTACTCGTCGGTGCTGCCGCATCTGCTCGTCCCCGAACTGGCCGACGCGATAGTGAGGACCCGGGCACGGCGCATCCTCACCATGAACCTCGTCCCCACCGAGGACGAGACCGCCGGCTACACGGCCTCCCGCCACCTCGAGGTGCTGGCCGACCACGAGCCGAGGCTGCGGCTCGACACTGTCCTCGTCGATCCCACCTTCGCCGCCGGCGACGCCCACCTGGCGGCGTTCGCACGCTCCCTGGGCGCGAAATTGGTGATCGCGGACGTCAGGATGCGCGACGGTTCGGCCCGTCACGACCCCCTGAAGCTGGCGTCGGTGTACGCAGAGGTGATGGATCTGTAGGGGGCGTCACGCCCCCCGCACGCGGGCTGTAGGCTTTCGCGGTACCCTCATCGATCGAACGGAAGGTGCCAGGACCCCATGGCCATGACGCAGCAGGTGAAGGCTGAGCTCGCAACCCTGGAGGTCACCAAGCCCGAGCTGCGGAAGGCGGAAGTCGCGGCGCTGTTGAGGTTCGCCAACGGCCTGCACATCGCCGGCGGCAGGATCGTCGTCGAGGCCGAGCTCGACACCGGGGCGGCCGCCCGCAGGCTGCGGACGGCGATCGCCGAACTGTTCGGCTTCACCAGCGAGTTCGTCGTCATCACCGGCAGCGGCGTCCGTCGCGGCACCCGTTACCTCGTCAGGCTGATCCGCGACGGCGAGTCGCTCGCCCGCCAGACCGGCCTCATCGACTCCCGCGGCCGTCCAGTGAGGGGGCTCCCGGTGCAGATCGTCAGCGGCGGCATCGACGTGTCGGTGGCCGCCTGGCGGGGCGCGTTCCTCGCCCACGGCTCGCTGACCGAACCGGGACGCTCGATGGCGCTGGAGGTCACCTGCCCCGGTTCGGAGTCGGCGCTCGCCCTCGTCGGGGCCGCCCGCCGCATGCAGATCGGCGCCAAGGCCCGTGAGGTCAGGGGCATCGACAGGGTGGTGATCCGGGACGGCGACGCCATCGCGGCCATGCTCACCAGGCTCGGCGCCCACGAGTCGGTGCTCGCCTGGGAGGACCGCAGGATGCGGCGCGAGGTGCGCGCGTCCGCGAACCGGCTCGCCAACTTCGACGACGCCAACCTGCGCCGTTCGGCACGGGCCGCCGTGACGGCGGGTGCGCGCGTCCGCAGGGCCCTGGAGATCCTCGGCGACGACATCCCCGAGCACCTGCTGGAGGCGGGCAAGCTCAGGCTCGAACACAAGCAGGCCAGCCTCGAGGAACTCGGGCAGCTCCACACCCCGCCGTTGACGAAGGACGCCGTGGCGGGACGCATCCGCCGCCTGCTCGCCACCGCCGACAAGCGGGCCGCCGAGCTCGGAGTGCCCAACACCGAGGCCGGGCTCACCCCCGACCTGCTCGACGACGAGGCCTGACACCCACCGGCGACGGGCCCCCGCGCACCGGTTCGCGAGCGTCGACGCGTGCTCAGTACGACGTGGGAGGGTGTGCTGCTAGCACATCTGGAGTAGGCCGGATACCCATGTCCTACAAGTCGTCGGAAGAGCGGGATTTGGGTAGGGTGGAGGTTGTTAACCCTGCCCCGACCGTGCCCGTTCGTGGCAGTCGCTTGTAGTTAGGAGACCCTTACACATGACCGTCAAGGTTGGTATCAACGGCTTCGGCCGGATCGGCCGTAATTACTTCCGCGCCCTCGTGGCCTCCGGCGCCGATCTCGACGTCGTCGCCGTCAACGACCTCACCGACAACAAGACGTTGGCGCACCTGCTGAAGTACGACTCGATCCTGGGCCGCTTCCCGGGCGAGGTCTCCTACGACGACGACGCCCTCTGGGTGGCCGGCAAGGAGATCAAGGCCTTCGCCGAGAAGGATCCGGCGAACCTCCCGTGGGGCGAGCTGGGTGTCGACATCGTCATCGAGTCGACCGGCTTCTTCACCGACGCCGAGAAGGCGAAGGCCCACCTCGCGGCCGGCGCCAAGAAGGTCCTGATCTCGGCTCCGGCCAAGAACGAGGACATCACCATCGTGATGGGCGTCAACGACGACAAGTACGATCCGGCGATCCACAACATCATCTCGAACGCCTCCTGCACCACCAACTGCCTCGCCCCGATGGCCAAGGCCCTCAACGACGGCATCGGCATCGAGCGTGGCCTCATGACCACGATCCACGCCTACACGCAGGACCAGAACCTGCAGGACGGCCCGCACAAGGACCTGCGCCGCTCGCGCGCCGCCGCCCTGAACATGGTCCCCACCACCACCGGTGCGGCCAAGGCCATCGGCCTGGTGCTGCCGGACCTCAAGGGCAAGCTCGACGGCTACGCCCTGCGCGTCCCGACCCCGACCGGCTCCGCCACCGACCTCACCTTCGAGGCCGGCCGCGAGACCACCGTCGAGGAGGTCAACGCGATCGTCAAGGCTGCCGCCGAGTCCGCCGCGATGAAGGGCAAGCTGGTCTACACCGAGGACC
>JAEWIK010000027.1 GCA_023387135.1 Actinomycetes bacterium
ACGCTGCGCCGCCTGGCAAAGCTCGAGGGCGAGCCGGAGCGCAAGCGCGAGCTCACGCGTGAGTCGGTGCAGCTCGCCGAGGGCACGCTCGGCGATGCGAAGCTGGCCGAAGAGGTGCTGCGCGAGCTCCTGGCCGAGAACGAGGCCGATGTCTGGGCGAACACGGAGCTCACGCGGCTTCGGGAGAGCTCCGGCGATCACGAAGAGGTCGTCGCTCTGCTGCTGAAGCGCGCCGAGCTCGAAGGCCGCGCCGACGACAACGCCGACACCATCCGCAAGCGCATGGAGGTCTACAACGACGCCACCGACCCGCTGCTCGCGATCTACCGCGAGCGCGGCCTCCTGGTCGAGGTCGACGGCATCGGCAGCATCGACGAGGTGGGCGAGCGGATCACCGCGGCGCTCGACAAGGTCGCGGCACGCTGAGCATGGCGCCGCGCATCGAGCGCAAGTCTGCCGAGCAACTGCGCGCGATGCGGGCCGCAGGGCTCGTGGTGGCGCGCATCCTCACCAGGCTGCAGGCCAAGGCGCGCCCCGGCGTCACGACAGGCGAACTCGACGAGCTGGCCCGTGCCGACCTCGCGTCGGCCGGTGCCCGCTCGTCGTTTCTCGGCTATGACGGTGGCTACGGCCTGCCGCCCTATCCCGGCGTCACCTGCATCTCGGTGAACGAGGAGGTCGTCCACGGCATCCCCGGACGACGCGTGCTCGCCGACGGCGACCTGGTGTCGATCGACTTCGGTGCCTCGCTGGGCGGCTGGCACGGCGACTCGGCGGTGACCATTCAGGTGGGGACCGTCAGCCCCGCCCGCGCGCGCCTCAACGAGGTCACCCGCGAGGCGATGTGGGCGGGAATCGCCGCCGTGCGCGACCACGGGCGCGTCGGCGACGTCGGCCACGCGGTGCAGGCCAGCGTCAAGAACCAGCCCGGACGGTTCGGGATCGTGTCCGACTTCACCGGCCACGGCATCGGCACCGCCATGCACATGGAGCCCGACGTCCCCAATGTCGGCCACCGGGGCAGGGGTGTCCCGCTCACCGCCGGCATGGCGATCGCCATCGAGCCGATGGTGACGCTCGGGAAGCCGTCGGTCGAGGTGCTCGACGACGAGTGGACGATCGTCACCAGGGACGGCTCGGACGCCGCCCATTGGGAACACACAGTCGCCCTCACCGACCACGGGCTGTGGGTGCTGACCGCACAGGACGGGGGAGAGGCCGAGCTCACGGCGCGCGGCGCGCCCTTCGGCCCCCTGGGTGACTGAACCCGCCCGCGCCGCTCGGTAGCATGCCTGTGTGACGGGGCTGAGAGTGCGAGCTGAGCTCATCGATCTCGGCCTCATGGCTGGTTGGGCGGCGGTGGTGCTGGCGGTCGGTTTCGTCCTCCACCAGACGGGGCTGCTCGCGGGGCTGCCCCCGCTCGAACTCAATCTCGCAGGAGCCGTCGCCGTCCTGCTCCCGGCTGTCGTGCTGTTGGGCCTGACCGAGTCAGGACGGTACGAGGCGAGCCCCGGCAAGCAGTGGTGCGGCCTGCGGGTGCGGCGCGGCGACGGTGCGCCCCTCGGCAGGATGCGGGCACTGCTGCGGAACCTGCTCAAGGTGGGGCCGCCCTGGCTCTTCGCCCATGCGGCGGTCCTCGTGGTGCTGACGGCGAGGCAGCCCGTCGGGGTCGATGTGTGGGTGCTCACGGCGGCCGCCTGCGCGGTGCCGGTGATCTACGTCGCCACCGCGCTGGCGGGGGAGCGGCGGGCCCTCTACGACCTCGCCGTCGACGCCCAGGTGGTGGGGGCGGCGGGCGCCCGCCGGCTGGCCGAGTGAGCGCCCGAACTGGAGTAGAATAGGTCGACCCTGTTGTTGGGGCCCCACTATCGCAAGGATCCCCATGACAGGTTTCAGTTCTCTTGGCGTGCTGCCCGAACTCGTGGCCGCGCTGCGCCGGCATGGCGTCGAGAACCCGTTCCCGATCCAGGAGCAGAGCCTGCCAGACTCGCTCGCCGGCCGTGACGTGCTCGGCCGCGGGCGTACAGGCTCCGGCAAGACCATCGCGTTCTCCCTCCCCGTCGTCACCCGGCTGCTGGAGGACGGGCGCAAGCCGCGCCCGGGTCACCCGCGCGCCCTCGTGCTGGTGCCAACGCGGGAACTCGCCGTCCAGGTGAACGAGACCATGGGCTTCCTCGCCAAGGCGACCGGGCTGAAGACCATGACCGTGTACGGCGGCGTCTCCTACACCCCGCAGCTCCGCAAGCTGGAGGCCGGCGTCGACATCATGATCGCCACTCCCGGCCGGCTCGAAGACCTCATGGAGCGCGGCTCCTGCAACCTGGGCGACGTCAGGATCGCCGTGCTGGACGAGGCCGACCTGATGGCCGACATGGGCTTCCTGCCCGCCGTCATGCGCCTGCTCGGCAAGACTGCCCCGGGCGGCCAGCGCATGCTGTTCTCCGCCACCCTGGACGGGGACGTCAAGGCGGTCGTGAACGCGCACCTGAAGAACCCCGTCGAGCACTCTGTCGCCGGCGAGGAAGCCCCCGACATCGTCCACAGGGTCTTCCTCGTGACGAAGGAGAACAAGGTCGACGTGCTGGCCGACCTGGTCAGCGGCGAAGGCCGCAGCCTCGTCTTCTCCCGCACCAAGCACGGCGCCACCAGGCTCGCCAAGGCGCTCGCCGCCGCGGGTGTTCCCGCTCTCGAACTGCACGGCGACCTCCGCCAGGCGGCCCGCCAGCGCAACCTCAGTGACTTCTCCTCCGGGCACGTCCGCGTGCTCGTGGCGACCGACGTCGCCGCCCGCGGCATCCACGTCGACGACATCGCGCTCGTCGTCCACGCCGACCCTCCGAACGACCCCAAGGCGTTCGTGCACAGGTCGGGCAGGACCGCGCGCGCCGGCGCGTCGGGTGTGGTCGTGACGCTCTGCCTGCGGGACCAGAACCGCGCCGTGAAGGCCCTGCTGTCGGCGGCGAAGATCCAGCCGATCCGCGACGTGGTGGAGCCCGGCGCCGAGGTGATCGCGGAGGTCCGCGGCCCGGTGGCGACGCCGCCGGTGCCGCGTCCGGCGCACGTCCACGTCCCCACGAAGTCGAAGAACCCGAACA
>JAEWIK010000034.1 GCA_023387135.1 Actinomycetes bacterium
GCCCAGCTCGGCCGCCGCCCACGCGGGCAGCGACGAGGCGGCCGCCCCCGCGAGCAGCGTGTATCCCGGCCGCAGCGACCACGGCACCGGGGGCTCGGTGAGCAGGAACCGGGCGGTGTCGCGCGCCTGCTCCCCGGCGGCGAGGGCGGGCCGGAACGCCTCGATCGCCCCCGCGAGATCGGCCACCGTCTCGGGCGGGTCGGGGACGCCGAGCCGGCGGGCGGCAGTCGCCGTCTGCTTCACGTAGGTGTCGGCCTCGGCCTCGCTCAAGGGACGCGAGCCGAACGCCTGGTAGGCGTCGAGGAAGCTGCCCGCCTCGGCGAGGTGGACCCACGTCAGCAGGTGCGGGTCCGACGCCCGGTACTGCCTGCCGCGCTCGTCCTTGCCCCGGACGCGCTCGTGGATGGCGCGCACGGCGTCGATGGCCCGCTCGGCGTCGGCGATCGTCCCGTACGTGGTGGTGGCGAGGTAGTGGCTGGTGCGCTGCAGGCGTCCCCACGGGTCGGACTTGTAGCCGCTGTGACCCGCCACCCCGGCCATGGCCAGCGGATGCAGGGACTGCAGCAGCAGGGCGGTGATGCCTCCGACGAACATCGAGGCGTCGGAGTGCACCCGCCAGATCGGGTCGGACTCGGTGAACCAGCGCGGGCCGGGTTTGCCCCAGATCTGGGTGGCGCGCTGGCTGGCGTTCGAGCCCGCCACCTTCTCGCGCAGCAGGCTGCCGAGACGGCGCTGCACGTCGCCGGCGGCGGTGGTGAAGACCTCGACGGGGTTCGTCAGCGTCACGGCGGCACCTCCTCAGGCCTTCAACGCTAGCGAGCGGGACAAGGGGAAGCCGGCCGCGGGAGGGGCCCCGGTCAACTGCGTCAGCACCACTTGACATACATTTTTCGAACTATAAACTAAGGTCCGAACGAAGGAGTTGACGGTGAAGAAAGCATCGGTGCGGGACGTGCGGCGCAGCAATCGCGCGCTGCTGTTGCGCCAGCTCCTGCTCGCCGGCGAGACCTCGCGGGGCGAGCTCGGCGCGAGCACCGGGCTGTCGCCCGCCACCGTGACGAGCGTCGTCAGCGAGCTCATCGACGAGGGGACCGTCACCGAGACGGGCTTCCTCGACTCCGAGGGCGGACGCCGGCGCGTCCTGCTCCACGTCGCTCCCGACGCCGGCTTCGTCCTCGGCACCGACGTCAGCGAGGCCCAGGTCTCGACAGCCGTCTTCGGTCTCACGCTCGGCAAGCTGGCCGAGCGGTCGACGTCCTTCCCGGGCCGCCGGATCGACCCCGAGCGCGTCGGCGAGATCATCACCGCCCACGTGGCCGACCTGCTCGCGGAGACGGGCATCGACAGGTCAAGGCTCATCGGCCTCGGCCTCGGGGTCCCCGGCGTTGTCGAGCACCCCGCGACACCGGCGGCGATAGTGCACGCCGACGTCATCGGCTGGGACAGCGCGAGCTTCGGCTCGCTGCAGTCCCGGCTCGGCATCCCGCTGCTGGTCGACAACGGCGCCAAGACCACCACCCAGGCGGAGTCCTGGTACGGCTCGGCCCGCGGCGCCGAGCACGCCATCGTCGCCCTGATCGGCGACGGCGTGGGCGCCGGCATCATCACCAACGGAAGGCTGTACCGAGGTGCCAGCAGCGGCGCCGGCGAGTGGGGCCACACCAAGATCAGCCTGTCCGGGCCGCCCTGCAGGTGCGGTTCCCACGGCTGTGTCGAAGCGATCGTCGGCGCCTCGGCGGTGCTGCGCGACTGGCGGGGCGGCGACGAGTTCGTCGGCCGCGAACCCCAGGGAGTGGACGAACTGCTCGCGGCGCACGCCCGCGGGGACGCCGGCGCCGTCCGCGCGATCACGGCGATGATCGACAACCTCGGTCTCGCGCTGAGCAACCTCGTCAACCTCTACAACCCGGAGAAGATCATCGTCGGCGGCTGGTTCGGCGACCTGATAGCCCGGGACTATCCCGAGGAGCTGCGCGCCGCAGTGCGCCGCTTCTCCCTCATGCAGCCCGGAGAACAGGCCGTGGTGGAGAGATCGCAACTCGGCAGGAGCGCCGTCACGCTCGGCGCAGCGACCCTGCCGGTCGACCGTTTCATCGAGACCGGGTTGGTTCCATCCATCGCTTGATCCCAAGCATCGACGAGAGGAAAGACACCCAGCGGCGCGCCCTTCCGGGACGTACCGCGCGGGGACCGGGACACCGGCCCGAGCCCCGCACCACCTACTCAATGAGGAGACATCCCATGAAGTTCCACCCGGTCGCCCGGCCTGTCATGATCACCGGGATAGCCGCCGTCGCGCTGTCGGTCAGCGTCCTCGCCGGCTGTTCCACACCCACCCCGGCGACCTCAGCCCCGGCGGCGTCGTCAGGCGCGCCGTCGAGCAGTGCACCGTCCACGTCCGCCCCGTCGGGGGAGGTCCGCGTCCTCGCCGTGGAAGGCCCCGAGACCGACGCCCTCGAATCTGAATCCGCCACGTTCACCAAGTCCTCGGGCATCACGGTGAAGGTCGACAAGGTCGCCAGGGACGTCTGGGGCCAGCGCAAGGTCGCCGAACTGTCCCAGGACGCGGGCACCTACGACGTCGTCTTCCTGGGCGGCGGTGACGACGCCGTCTGGATGCTCAAGCACGCCCACGTCAAGGACCTCACCCCGTACCTCGGTGACGCCCTGGTGAAGGACGTCGTCAACCACGACCTGTTCACCAAGGAGGACGGCTCCTTCGTCGGAGCCCCGCAGTACTACAACTTCCCGGTCACCCTCTACCGCGCCGACCTCTTCAAGAACCCCGACGAGCAGGCGGCCTTCAAGGCCAAGTACGGCCGCGAGCTGGCACCGCCGACCACCTTCGAGGAACTCGTCGACATCGCCACCTTCTTCAACCGTCCCAAGGACAACCTTTACGGCACCTGCCTGGGCGGCGTCGACTGGTCTGTCTTCCTCGACGACACGTACTTCACGTACGGCCAGGACTCCAACTTCGGTGACCTCAAGACCGGCGAGCTCACGCTCAACACCCCCGAGCAGGTCAAGTCGCTGAAGTACATCAAGCAGCTCACCGCGCTCAACGCGCCGGGCTGGGAGTCGCTCAGCTTCTTCGACTGCGACAACCAGATGAAGGCGGGCACCGTCGCGATCTACCAGAACTGGCTCTACGCGTGGCGGGCGCTCGGCGCCGACATGGGCGACACCCTCGCCATGGCACCGCCCGCCGGGGCCAAGACCCACCTGGGCTCCATGCTGGCCACGATCCCCGAGAAGGCGCCGAACCCCGACGCCGCGGGCGCTTTCATCAAGTGGATGCTGAGCGACGAGTTCCAGCGCGCCGAGGCCGAGCAGACCGGCAACCTCCCCGTCCTGTCGTCCCAGCAGTCCTCGGCCGACTTCACGGCCGTGCTGCCCGAGCTCGACATGCTCAAGTCGGTCGCGTCCCGCCTGACCTACCTTCACACCACCTGGTCGGGCGAGCTGTCCTCGGGCGTCTCCCAGGCCATAGCGAAGGTCACCTCGGGCGAGTCGACTCCCGAAGAGGCTGCAGCCTGGCTGCAGGACGAGAAGTTCGCCGGACGCAAGGCGATCGAGTGATCGACGCAGCCACCGTCGCCCGCGGGAAGGCCCCCCCAGCCATACCCCGGGCC
>JAEWIK010000064.1 GCA_023387135.1 Actinomycetes bacterium
GTCGGAAGCTATCAGCGCGTCGAGAGTGGTGTCGCCGACGCGGGAGGGGGCCTGGGAGTGTGCGCCGAGCCAGTATTCGGCGTTCGGCGTGCCGTCCGGCTCGGTTCCCAGCAAGGCTGGAATGGCGTCGGTGGTTCCCCAGGCGTAGTGCTGGACGGTGCCCTGCAGCAGATGCATCAAGCGTCCTATCGGTGTGCGTAGGCCTCGGCATGGCGCCACGAAGCCTCACGGGAGTCTACGGGCGTCGGGGGGCCGCAGGGGAATGACATCAGTGTCATTTCCGCCTACGATGGAGCCATGTCCGAACTCGCCGTGACACCCGCCAGGCTTTCCCAAGCCGACGCTGAGCTGCTCGACTTCGAGAAGCGCTGGTGGTCACTGCCGGGTTCGAAGGAGACGGAGATCCGCGAGCGCTTCGGCATCTCGACGACGCGGTACTACCAGCTGCTGAACGCCCTGATCGACACCGAAGCAGCGCTCGCCTACGACCCGCTGCTGGTGAAGCGCCTGCGTCGCCTTCGCGTGGCCCGCCAGCGCGAGCGCACCGCCAGGCGCCTCGGCATCAACCTCAAGGTCTAGGTGTTCGACGAGGGCTTCCTGTTCGCCCTCAGGAACCTCCCGATGGTCCGCAGTCCGGCATTGGTCGCCGGACGCTCCACGTAACCGCCGCGGGTGAGGCCAGCCTGGCGCTCGAAGAAGTTCCGCGACGCGGGGTCTCCCGTCCGCAACCACGACCACGCGCAGAGCACCCAGTAGACGGGCAGGTAGGGCAGCCCGATCAGCGCCGTCCACTGCCAGGCGTGGGTGTCCTCGTGGTCGAAGGTGCCGGGGTGCCAGGTCTCGAGTTGCTCGACGGTGTGCCTGGTGATGACGACAGAACCGACTGTGAAGGCGCCCGCGGGAGGGAAGCCGAAGCGATAGCCCTCGGCGAGCAGCAGCCGCCGGGACCCCGGCCTGAGCCGGGCGCGACCGGCGGCGGCTATCAGGGCCCCGAGCACCGACGAGAGGTTCACGACGTTCCAAGCGGCGCGCAGCACGTACTGCCAGTCGGCTCGCGGTTCCGGCAGTGAGGGTGAGGGCACGCTCGGCATGCCGACATTGTCTGTCACTCGTAGTCCCCGTCGAAGTGCACCCACGCGAGGAAGCCGATTCTTCTCTTCACTGTTTGCACTCCCCATGCCCGAGTGCTAAACATGGTGCTAGCACTCTCAACAGGAGAGTGCCACCAGTCTGACTCGATGAGATCGTCACCGATCGTCCGTCGCGGGCATCGACGCAGGCCACATTGACCACAGTCCACCACAGGGGCGGCAAGCCCCCGGAACGAAAAGGATTGCCGACAAACCATGGCAAAACTGATCGAATTCAATGTCGAGGCGCGTCGCGGTCTCGAGCGGGGCATGAACACCCTCGCCGACGCCGTGCGGGTCACGCTGGGCCCGAAGGGTCGCAACGTCGTCCTGGAGAAGAAGTGGGGAGCCCCCACGATCACCAACGATGGCGTGTCCATCGCCAAGGAGATCGAGCTCGAGGATCCCTACGAGAAGATCGGCGCCGAGCTCGTCAAGGAGGTCGCCAAGAAGACCGACGACGTGGCGGGCGACGGCACCACCACCGCGACGGTCATCGCCCAGGCGATGGTCCGTGAAGGCCTGCGCAACGTCACCGCCGGCGCCAACCCGATGAGCCTGAAGAAGGGCATCGAGAAGGCAGTCGCGGCGATCGTCGACCAGCTCGCCGCCCTGGCGACCGACGTCGAGAGCCGCGAGCAGATCGCCGCCACCGCCTCGATCTCCGCCGCCGACACGACCGTCGGCGACATCATCGCCGAGGCGATGGACAAGGTCGGCAAGGAAGGCGTCATCACCGTCGACGAGTCGAACACCTTCGGCCTCGAGCTCGAGCTCACCGAGGGCATGCGGTTCGACAAGGGCTTCATCTCCGCCTACTTCGTCACCGACACGGAGCGCATGGAGACGGTGCTGGACGATCCCTACATCCTGATCGTCAACTCGAAGGTCTCCTCCCTGCGTGACCTGCTGCCGGTGCTCGAGCGCGTGATCCAGGCGGGCAAGCCGCTGCTGGTCATCGCCGAGGACGTCGACGGCGAGGCTCTCGCCGGCCTGATCGTCAACAAGATCAAGGGCACCTTCAAGTCCGTCGCCGTCAAGGCTCCGGGCTTCGGCGACCGTCGCAAGGCGATGCTGACCGACATCGCGATCCTGACCGGCGGCCAGGTGATCTCCGAGGAGGTCGGGCTCAAGCTCGACGCCGTCACCCTCGAACTGCTGGGCCGCGCCCGCCAGGTCAAGGTGACCAAGGACGAGACCACCATCGTCGACGGCGGCGGCGACGCCGACCAGATCGCGGGCAGGATCACCCAGATCCGTCGCGAGATCGAGAACTCCGACTCCGACTACGACCGCGAGAAGCTGCAGGAGCGCCTGGCCAAGCTGGCCGGCGGTGTCGCGGTCATCAAGGTCGGCGCGGCCACCGAGGTGGAACTGAAGGAGCGCAAGCACCGCGTCGAGGACGCAGTGCGCAACGCGAAGGCCGCGGTCGAGGAGGGCATCGTCCCCGGCGGTGGCGTGGCGCTGCTGCAGGCCGCGTCCAAGGCGTCCGTCGAGGGCCTCACCGGTGACGAGTTGACCGGCGCACAGATCGTGTTCGCCGCCTGCTCCGCCCCGCTGAAGCAGATCGCCGTCAACGCCGGCCTCGAAGGCGGCGTCGTCGCCGAGAAGGTGTCGCACCTCGAGCCGGGCAAGGGCCTCAACGCCGCGACCGGCGAGTACGTCGACATGGTCGCCTCCGGGATCATCGATCCCGCGAAGGTCACCCGCTCGGCTCTGCAGAACGCCGCTTCCATCGCGGCGCTCTTCCTCACCACCGAGGCAGTGATCGCCGACAAGCCCGAGAAGGCTCCGGCGATGCCGCAGGGTGGCGACATGGGCGGCATGGACTTCTGATCCAGCCCTGACGCACGACGAGGGCGGTCCCGGCAGGGGCCGCCCTCGTCGCGTCCCAGGACTCCGGTCCGACGGACCGCGGGCCCGGGCCGACGAGCGCGCGTGCATGACCGCGGGCCCCGCTCGGGCGTGTTGACCGGCCGCCGCCGACCTCGCCCCCCATCATTGACCCATGAGCGGCCTGCTCGAGGTGATCGCCCTGGATGGCGTCGATGCCGAACGCGCGGAAGCGGGCGGCGCCGACAGGCTCGAAGTGTGCGGCTCCCTCGACGACGGCGGGATGTCGCCGCCGCCCGCGCTCGTCGCCCAGATCAGGGCGAGGACGTCGGTCCAGGTGCGCGTCATGGTGAGGTTGCGCGAGGGCTTCGGCACCGACGGCGGGGAGGCTGTCAGGCTGCGCGGGCTCATCGCCTCCTATGCCGACGCGGGTGCCGACGGCATGGTGCTCGGCTTCCTCAACGGTCTCGGGCAGGTCGACCTCCAGGTGTGCGGCGAGTTGGTGGCCGACGCCGACTGGCCGTGGACCTTCCACCGCGCCATCGACTCGGTGCTCGAACTCGACAGGGCGTGGCAGGCGCTGGCCCAGCTGCCGCGGATCGACCAGGTGCTGACGGCGGGGTCGGCACGCGGCGTGGAGCAGGGTCTCGACGAGCTGGTGGCCCGGGCGCGCAAGAACCCGTGGGCGGCGAAGGTCATCATGGCGGGCGGCGGGCTGCGTCCCGATCACGTGCCGTGGCTGGCCCGCGCCGGCATCAGGGCGTTCCACATCGGTTCGCCCGCCCGCCCCGGCGGTTCCTACAAGGCGGGGGTGGACGAGGGGCTGGTGCGCACCTGGCGCAGCCTCATCGACGCCGAGGTGCGCAGGGCTCCCGCGACTCCCGCCCGCTGAGGCGGGTGCCGGGCCTCAGTCGTCCCCGGGCTCGATGTGGACGAACGTCGTGGCTCCTGGCAGCGCCTTGTCGACGGCGGCCTCCACGTCGTCGGCCAGGTCGTGGCTCCGCTTGACTGTCCAGTCGCTCGGGACGGTCACGGTGGCGTAGACGAAGCGCTGGCGACCCGATTCGCGGGTCTTGATCTCGGCGATCTCGACCTTGGCAGTGCCCGCGAGCTGGTGCAGCACCTCGTTGACGGTGGCCACCTCCGCCGGGGGCAGGGTGCCGTCGAGCAGCCCCACCACCGAACGCCTGACGAGGCCGTACCCCGTGTAGAGGATGTTGGCCCCGACCAGGATCGCGATGATCGGGTCGAACCACATCCAGCCTGTGAGCATCACCAGGGCTATCGCTATCAGCACCCCGACCGACGTCCACACGTCGGTGAGCAGGTGCCGTCCGTCGGCCTCCAGCGTGATCGAGCGGTGTTTGCGTCCCGTCCTCACCAACAGGAAGCCGACGGCGAAGTTGATGAGCGTCGCCAGCGCCGAGAGGGCCAGGCCGACCCCCAGCTGCTCCAGCGGCACGGGCCTGAAGAAGCGCGACACGGCGCCCACGATGATGACGCCCGCCGCGACGAAGATCATGGAGCCCTCGACGGCGGCCGAGAAGTATTCAGCCTTGCCGTGGCCGAAGTCGTGGTTGTGGTCGGCGGGCTTGGCCGACAGCCGCATCGCCCACAGGGCCACGGCGGCGGCGACGACGTTCACCGTCGACTCCAGCGCGTCCGACCAGAGGCCGATGGACTGGGTGACGACAGCGGCGGCGATCTTGATGCCGAAGATCACTATCGAGACCGACAGCGAAAGCCAGATGAAGCGTTCGAGGTATTTGGTTTCCGCAGGTGCGCCCGACGTGCTCACTCGCGGCAGTTTACCGGCAGCGTCGACTCCTCGATCTCACCGAGATCGACGGGCCAGCGCTCGCGGTGACGGGCGAGGTCGATGAGGTCCGCCACGTCTGCCGGCCAGACCGGGTCGGCCTGCCGGTCGAGGTCGCCGAGCGGCAGCCAGGCGTGGCCGTCCAGCGTGAGCTTCTCGCTCTCGGTGTGCCCCGCGGTGTCGAGCTCGAAAGGCTCGGTGAACAGGACGAAGAACCACTCGCGCTGCGCGAGAATCTGGTCAGAGTAGCCGTGGACGACGGCGCGGACGGCGACCGGGCCCACCAATTCGGCCTCGGTGACCTGCCTGCCGGTCTCCTCGGCCAGTTCCCTGAGAGCGGCCTGCACGGGACTCTCTCCGGGGTCGATCCCGCCGCCGGGCGTCGACCACCAGCGGCTGCCGGCGATGCCCGGGTCGGTGTCGGCCAGCATCAGCACCGACGTCCCGTCGGTGACGACCACCCTCGCGGCGGTGCGCTCGCGACGCGGTCGCAGCGCGGGCTCGACGGGAGTGAAGCGCCGGTTGCGGAAAGGTTCGCTCATGGCGCGGGGATCCGCGCCGAGCCCATGACGCCGCCGTCGGCGTCCAGGAAGTGGAGGGTGGTCTCGCCGGGCGGCAGCATGAAGCCGACCGAGCCCTTGGCTGTCTCACCGGCGTGCAGCAGCGCGCCAGGAGGCAGGTCGGGCATCGACGGCCCGTACGCGACCGCGTACTGCTTCTTGTCCGCGCCCTCGGCGACAGTCATGACGGGGCCGACGGCCACCTCGCCGCTCACCCCCGTGAACTCCAGGGCGACGACGAGGTAGGTGGTCCCGGGGTCGGGCTTGAGCTCGCCGGCAGGCGTCCACTGGGCGGTGGTGATCTTCACGCGCGCCGTCCCGGAGTCGGCCCGCAGGTCGACGGTGCGCCCGACGTCGCCGGCGTCGACCTGGACGGGCGCGGTCGGGACGGGACGTGCGCCGGGCGGCGTCA
>JAEWIK010000066.1 GCA_023387135.1 Actinomycetes bacterium
CTGGCGAACAGCCGCCCGTCGGGCGCCGTCGACAACGAGACGGGCAGGAGTTGCAGCCTTCCGGCGGGGCTCCGCCAGCCCACCGCCGCGACGGCGGTGAACTCGACGGCTCCCGGGCGTCCCAGGATCCTGTCCAGGATCGGACGCACCAGCACCTCGTACGACAACGCGGCCGAGACGGGGTTGCCCGGGAGCGCGAGCACCGGCACGCCACCCCAGCGGGCCCAGCCCTGAGGCTTGCCCGGTTGCAGGGAGACGGTCCTGAAGACGCCGCCGGCCCTGCCCACCAGCACGTCGCGGACGACGTCGAACGAGCCGACGCTCGCACCTCCCGTCAACACGATCAGGTCGGCCCGGGCAGCCGCCTCGTCGAGCCAGCGTGCGAGCACGTCAGGGTCGTCGGGCAGCGGAGGCCCCGTGATCACCCGGGCGCCGTCGCGTTCGAGGGCGGCCGCCAGCAGCACGCCGTTCGACTCGTGAAGCTGTCCTCGACGCAGCGCCCCGCCGCCGGTGACGAGTTCGTCCCCCGTCGGCCGCACCGCGACCACCGGACGCCGCCGCACCGCCACGCGCGCGACCCCGACCGCCGCGATGAGCCCCGCCAGCGCGGGAGTGACTGTGTCCCCCGCCGCCGCCACCGTGGCGCCCCGGGTCACGTCCTCACCGTGGCGACGGACGTGGGCGCCGGGCCGCGGTGCCACGACGATCTCGACCTCGGCGGTCCCGCCGTCGGTGTCCTCGACAGGCACCACGGCCTCCGCGCACGTGGGCAGCGCCGCGCCTGTCATGATGCGCACGCACTCGCCCTCGCCGAACGCGGGGTCGGCGTCGCTGCCGGCCGGGACGTCGGCGACCACGCGGAGCCGCACCGGCGCGCGGGTGACGTCGGCCAGGCGGACCGCATACCCGTCCATCGCCGAGTTGTCGAAGACCGGAATGTCGACTCCCGCCACGACCGGGGCCGCCAGCACCCTCCCGACGGCGTCCGCCACCGGCACCGTCTGCTCGCTGACGTCGGGCTCGACCAGGGCGAGCAGCTCGGCGAGGTACTCGTCCACGGACAGCCGCACCCTGTCCATCAGGCCGCGGGCCCCAGGTGAGCCAGGCAGGACGTCGGTGTCGCCAGCGGCACGAGATCGGTGATCTGCAACCCGCCGTCATCGGCGACCAGGCCGCGCATCAGGCCGAGATGGAGGCGACAGATGGCGTTGCCGCCTTCGGCGAGCAGGTCGCGGAACGGGCACGGCACGACGCTGATGGCCTTCGCCGGCTCACCGACGACGCCGGGCCGGTAGCCGAGGTCGGCGAGCACGCCGACCACCCTGTCGAGACCCGGCTTGTCGGCCCGGTCCCGGGCGAGCTCGCCGCCCCAGGCGAAGCCGACCGCCTCCGCCTCGTCCTCGCTGTCGCCCGAGATCGACCCGAGGTGACGCAGGAGCGCGCCCGCGAGGCCCTGGTACGCCGCCGCCGACGGCTCGGGCTCGGCGGGCTCCGCGCTGAACAGGGTGCGGGGCCTGCCGCGCTCGGTGCGCTTCTCGTACTCGCGGACGACGAGCCCGTCCTTCAGCAGGGCGTCGAGATGGAATCGCGCGGTGTTGGGGTGCATCCCGACTGCCTCGGCGATCGCCGCCGTGCTCTCGGCCCGCGCCGCCGCACGGAGGTAGCGCAGCACCTCCGCCCGCGCCGGACCCAGACCGCTGCGCCGCACGCGATCACGGGTCTCAGCCATCACACTCCCCTCGCGACCGCCCGAGCCAGACCGCCGATTTGATACTAGATTGTCGTGAGAATGAACGGGTGCGATTCGCCCTCAGCCCCACCGAACCCGGGAGCGCACGTGACGACACCGCAAGTGAGGAGCCTACTGCGGGACACGTACGGCAGGATCGCGCGCGATCTCAGGGTCTCCCTCACCGACCGCTGCAACCTGCGCTGCACCTACTGCATGCCCGCCGACGGCCTGCCCTGGCTGCCCGGACCCGAGATCCTGACGGACGACGAGGTGGTCGCTCTCGTCCGGCTGGCGGTCGAGCACCTGGGCGTACGCGAGGTGAGGCTGACGGGCGGTGAGCCACTGCTGCGACCGGGCCTGGCCGGCATCGTCGCGGGGATCCGGGCGCTGGTCACCGACCTCGGACAGCCGCCCGAGGTGTCCCTCACCACCAACGGCGTCACCCTCGCCCGGCAGCTCGACGAGCTCGTCGTGGCCGGCCTCGGCAGGGTGAACATCTCGCTGGACTCCCTCGACAGGCAGCGCTACGCGACGCTCGCCCGGCGCGACAGGCTGCCGCAGGTGCTGGAAGGGATCGCCGCCGCCGACGCGGCGGGGCTGCGTCCCCTCAAGATCAACACAGTCGTCATGCGGGGGGTCAACGAGGACGACGTCCCGGCGCTCGCCGAGTTCTGCCTCGCCCGGGGCTACGAGCTCCGCTTCATCGAGCAGATGCCGCTCGGGCCGCGACACGGCTGGGACAGGTCGGCCATGGTGAGCGCCGCCGAGATCGTGGAGGTCCTCGCCCAGCAGTACACGTTGCGGCCCGCGCCGGCGCGCGGCGCCTCTCCGTCCGAGGGCCTGCTGGTCGAGACCCGGGACGGCACAGTCCTCGGCACCATCGGCGTGATCGCGTCTGTCACCCGCCCGTTCTGCGGGGCCTGCGACCGCACCCGGCTGACGGCCGACGGGCAGGTGCGGAACTGCCTCTTCAGCGACTCCGAGACCGACCTGCGCACCCCGCTCCGGGCGGGCGCCACGACCTCCGAACTCGCCGAGCTCTGGAGGGGCGCCCACTGGCGGAAGGCTGCCGGGCACGGGATCGACGACGCAGGCTTCCAGCCCCCCGTCCGCACCATGAGTTCCATAGGAGGATGACACGCTCGTGAACTTCTTCGCCGGCGCCGCCGAGGCCGCCGGCGCCGACCAGCTGCAGGTCGACGGCGACCTGACCGTCGCCGAACTCAGCGACCTGCTGGGCACGGGCAACCCGACCCTCCAGGCGGTGCTGGCGCGTTCGACACTCCTCGTCGACGGTCGGGCAGCACCGCCGGACACCGCCATTTCCCCGTCGGCACGGGTAGACGTGCTGCCTCCCTTTGCAGGAGGGTGACACGGCGAGTTTTTTCACAGTTCTCTCGTAACTATGGGTCTAGCATGACCGCTTGACGTAGGAGAAACCCATGACATCCAACGGAGTACGCATGGACGGGCCTGCGGCCCAGGCCCTCCTCGCCCTCGGGAGGTACTTCACCTCCTGGGACGAGACCTCTGACGGGCGGGCTGTGTTCCGCGAGGGCGGCCGCGCCGGTGACGTGTTCTACCGTGACAGGTGGAGCCACGACAAGGTGGTCCGCTCCACGCACGGCGTGAACTGCACCGGCTCCTGCTCGTGGAAGGTGTACGTCAAGGACGGCATCATCACCTGGGAGTCGCAGCAGACCGACTATCCCACCACCGGCCCCGACAGGCCCGAGTACGAGCCTCGCGGCTGCCCCCGCGGGGCGGCCTTCTCCTGGTACACCTACTCGCCGACCAGGGTTCGCTACCCGTACGGACGCGCCGTCCTCGTCGAGGCCTACCGCGAGGCGAAAGCCCGGCTGGGCGATCCGGTGGCGGCGTTCGCCGAGGTGTCGGGCAACCCCGAGACCCGCCGCCGCTACCAGCAGGCCCGCGGCAAGGGCGGCCTCGTCCGGATCGGCTGGGCCGAGGCCATCGAGATCGCGGCGGCCTCGTACGTCCACACCATCAAGACCTACGGTCCCGACCGCTGCGTCTCGTTCTCGCCCATCCCCGCGATGTCGATGGTGTCCCACGCGATCGGGACCCGCTTCAACCACCTCATCGGCGGCGCCATGACGTCGTTCTACGACTGGTACGCCGACCTGCCTGTCGCGTCCCCGCAGGTGTTCGGCGACCAGACCGACGTCCCCGAGTCCGGCGACTGGTGGGACTCGACCTACCTGATGATGTGGGGCTCGAACGTCCCCGTCACCCGCACGCCCGACGCGCACTGGATGGCGGAGGTCCGCTACCGCGGCACCAAGGTCGTCACGGTCAGCCCCGACTACGCCGACAACGTCAAGTTCGCCGACGAGTGGCTGCCCGCCCAGGCCGGCACCGACGCCGCGCTGGCGATGGCCATGGGGCACGTCATCCTCAAGGAGAACTACGTCGACAGACGCGTGGGGTTCTTCACCGACTACGTGACGAAGTACACCGACCTGACGATGCTGGTCACCCTCGTCGACCACCCCGACGGCCACGGGCTGACCGCAGCGAAGTTCCTGACCGCCGCCGACCTGCCGGGTTCGGACGACACGGACCTCGCCGACGCGGGCTTCAGGACCGTCCTGTGGGACACCGCGACCGGGGCGCCCGCCGTGCCCAACGGCACCATGGGCCACCGCTACAACGAGCAGGGCAAGGGCACCTGGAACCTCGACCTCGGCGACCTGCGCCCGGCGCTGAGCCTGGCGGACGTGGAGGGCTCCGATGCCGTCGAGATCGCGCTCCCCTGCTTCGAGGACCCCCGCGGCGAGGGGACGATCATCAGGCGCGGCGTGCCCGCGCGACGCGTCGGGGACCACCTGGTGACCACCGTCCTCGACCTCATGCTCGCCCAGTACGGGGTCGGACGTGACGGGCTGCCCGGGCAGTGGCCCACCGGCTACGACGACGTGACGAGCCCGTACACCCC
>JAEWIK010000078.1 GCA_023387135.1 Actinomycetes bacterium
GACCGGGCGCCGGCGCGACCGGCGGGGGGCGGTGGAGAGGTGGTCGGAGGTCGTGAGGTTCGTCATGCGCAGGATCCGATCGTCGTCGAGGGGCTCGAGGGCGGCGGCAGGATCGGCGGCACGCAGCAGGTCCCGAAGGCTGCCATCGTCGGTGCTCGTCATCTGTCCGTCCTCCTTGCCCTTTCATGTCCGGCGCCGTCTGGTTCCTTTCCGAGTTCGGCGCGCAACCGGCGCTTGGCCCGGTGCAGCCTGACCGACGCGGCGTTCTCGCTCACCTGCAGGACGGCGGCGATCCCTGACGGGCCGAGCCCTTCCCACGCCCACAGCCGCAGCACGTCGGCGTCGGCGGGGCGCAGCCTCGCCAGTGCTTCGAGCACCAGCGTGTTGTCGGGTTCCTCGCCGGGCCCCGGCACCGAGCCGTCTCCTCCGGTGGTGCGCAGGCGCTGCACCAGCCGCTCACGCCGCCGCGACGACCGCTCGGCGTTGGCGAGGCAGTTGCGAGCGACCACGTAGGCCCAGGGGAGCGGCTCGTCGGGGATCTCCTCCAGCCGGCGCCAGCAGACGAGCAGGGTCTCGGACAGGACGTCCTCGGCGGTGGCGGGGTCGGTGCGACGCGCGAGGAAGCGGCGCACCGGCTCGACCACCTCGCGCACCACAGCCTCGAAGCGGGTTCGCCGATCCACCTCCGGCACGATGCTCACCCTCCGCTATGTCCGGCACCGGCCCGGAGCTTTCACCGGCCCGGGACGAGTCTCGCCGCCGGGCTGGCGGAAGACTACGTCACGCGGCGGTGACCACCTCGTCGTCGGCGGGACGGGACACGCGCATGAGCGTCCGATAGGAGGCCAGCGCGATCAGGGCGGCGATGCCCGCGCACGCGACCACGACGACGAAGCCCGCCTGGGGGCCCGAACCGTCGATGGCGCGTCCCGCGACGCTGGAACCCAGCGCCGCCCCGATACCGATGCCGGTGCCCATCCAGGCGAGGCCCTCGGTGAGCCGTTCGGCGGGGGCGAGCCTTCCTATCAGGCTGTTGCCGTTGATCAGCGTCGGTGCGACGGTGATGCCGACCAGCACGCCGACGAGGGTCAGTACGAGCAGCGAATCCGCCACCAGCAGCCCGACGGAGGCGACGAGCAGCGCCGCCACCAGCACGAGGAACCGGGCCGCCAGCGGCGAGGCCCAGTGGCGCGCGCCGTAGTAGAAGCCCGCCGCCGCCGACGCCAGCGAGAAGATCGCCAGCACCACGCCGGAGGCAGGACGCGCGTCCCAGCTCGTCGTCGCCGCCACGACGGTGATGTCGATGCTGCCGAACACCCCGCCGATCAGCAGGTTCACGGCGATCACCGGCCCGACTCCGGGGGCGAGCAGGATGAGCCTGCGCCACAGCGGCGAGCCGTCGGCGCCGGCGTCGGTACGTCCGAGGATCGGCGGCTCGGTGGTGCGCTGGGAGTAGAACAGGTAGGCACCGAGCAGCGAGAACACCACCGGGAGCACCAGCCCCGCCGCGGGGTGGACCCCCACCGACAGCGCCGTCGCGAGCACCGGCCCCACGACGAAGGTGATCTCGTCGAGGGTGGACTCCAGCGAGAACGCGGTGTGCAACTGCTGCGGGGTGTCGGTGACGTGGTTCCAGCGGGCGCGGACGAGGGCACCGGGAGCGCCGCCGGTGGCGCCGCTGATGATCGCCGGCACGAACAGCGTCCACACCGGCCACTGCAGCACGGCGAACACGACGACGAGCGCGAGGGTGACGCTGCTCACCAGCACGGCGGGCATCATGACCCGGCGCTGGCCGTACCTGTCCACCAGGTTCGACAGCACCGCCGTGCCGAGCGCCCAGGCGACGCCGTTGGCAGCGGCGAGCGCGCCGGCGAGTTCGTAGCTGCCGTACAGGGCCGACACCATGAGCACCTGACCGATGCCCATCATCGCCCCACCAGAGCGTGCCAGCAGGCCCGCCGCAGAGAACTTCAGCGCGCCCGGAATCGTCAGGATGTCGAGATAGGGACGCATCCCCTCAGGTTCTCACACGGTGCCGACAAGCTCCGAATCGTCGTCCGGCTTGCGGTCCCGCCCCACGAAGGCCGCCACGGCGAGCTGCAGGACCGACAGTCCGCCCAGCACGACGAGCGAGGCCTGCCAGCGTCCCGTCGACTCGGCGAGCGAGCCCGTGAGCACCGGCCCGGCCGCCGCCAGCAGGTAACCGACGGACTGGGTCATCCCCGAGAGCTTCGTGGTCTCGTGGTGGCTGCGTCCCCGCAGGCTCACCAGCGACAGGGCGGCGACGAAGGCGGCGCCCTGCCCCAGGCCCGCTATCACCACCCAGAGCAGCATGAGCCCCGGTGCCAGGACGAAGCCCGCCGACGCGACGACCATGGGAGCGCTGGCGACGACGACGCCCAACCGCTGGTCGGTCGGATGCTGCATGAGGCTGGGGATGGCGAGCCCCGCGAGGATGCCGACCCCCTGGAACACGAACATGTGGACGCCGGCGACGGTGGGCTCGACGCCCGCGCTGGTCTCGATGGTGGGCAGCCAGGTGACCATGATGTAGAAGGTCGTCGACTGCAGGCCCATGAAGGCCGTCAGCCCCCACGCCATCGGCTGCCGCCAGACCGAGACAGGGTTGGCGTCGCGGTAGGCCGGCAGCGTCCTGGCCGTGGGCGCGGAAGCGACGCGCGGCAGCCACACCACCGCGATGACGACGGCGAGCCCCGCCCACACGGCGAGTGCGAAGCGCCAGTCGACGGCGTCGGACAGCGGCACGGCGATGGCCGAGGCGGTGCCGGCGGCGAGGGTGAGGCAGGCGGTGTACACCCCCGTCGCACGCGACACGTTCGACGGGTAGTCCCGGCGCACGAGGACGGGGACCAGCACATTGCCGACCGCGATCGCGCTGCCGAGCACGAGCGTCCCGATCCACAGTCCTGCGCTCCCGGTGTAGGAGCGGACGAGGATGCCCGCCGCCAGGATGACGAGCGAGACGAGGATCGCCCGTTCGACGCCGATGCGGCCGGAGAGCCTGTGGACGAGCGGGGAGATCGCGGCGAAGGCCAGCAGCGGCAGCGCGCCCAGCAGGCCGAGGGCTCCTTCGCCCAGCCCGACGTCCTCGCCGATCCGGGTGAGGATCGGCCCGACGGCGGTGATCGCGGGACGCAGGCAGGTGGCGACGGCGAAGACTGTCGCAGCCAGCAGGGCTGACCTTCTCGTCATCGGCTTCCTTCCAGGAGTCCCAGCCTCAGGAGGCTCTCTCCCGTGGCGGTGATCGCCTCCTCGTTGCTGCGCGGTGCCCAGCCCAGTTCCGTCCGCGCCCTCGTGGTGTCGACCCGGCGGATCACACCCCGTTGCCGCGCGCTGGCGCGCAGGGCAGGGACGATACGTGCCGCCGGCCGCAACAGCCAACCCGGGACCGTGATGACAGGGGCCCGCCTGGCGTCCCGGCCGAGGTTGCGTCGCAGGATCCTTCCGATCTGCGCGAAGCTCACCGGCTCACCGGCGGCCAGCAGGTAGCGCCGCCCGGCGGCGCGCTCGGACAGCATGGCGGTGACCAGCGCGTCCGCCACGTCGCGGACGTCGACGGTGTTGGTGGAGGCGGGCGGAGCCACCGGCAGGCCGCCGGTGAGCATGCGGGCGATGATCGCCGTCGAGGCGGAGTAGTCGGGCCCGAGCACCGGCCCGAAGATCCCGACGGGGTTCAGCGCGACGAGCTCCAGGCCGTGGCCCTCGGTGTCGACGAAGTCCCAGGCTGCCCGTTCGGCGATGGCCTTGGAGCGGACGTACGCGCTCAGCCCCGGAGTGTCGGGGTCGGTCCAGTCCCGCTCGTCCAGCACCTTGCCCGGCGCGTGGCCGTAGCCGACTGCCGCGAACGAGGAGGTGAGGACGACCCGTCCGACGCCGGCGTCCCTGGCGGCGCGCAGCACCCGCAGGGTGCCGTCGCGGGCCGGGACCACCAGCTCGTCGTGGTCCTTGGGGTTGCGGACGGGGAAGGGGGAGGCGACGTGCAGCACCGCATCGCAACCGCGGACAGCTTCTGCCCAGCCTTCGTCGGACAGCAGGTCTGCGACGACCAACCGCACCCCGGAGGTGTCAACCCCTGCGTGACGCAGCATCCCGTGCACCACCGGGGTGCGGGAGAGCGAGCGTATCGTGCCGCGCACCTCGTAGCCCAGAGCCAGCAACCTGGCGATGGCGTGCGCCGCGACGAAGCCGCTTGCCCCGGTGACGAGCACAGTCCTCATGCGCCCATTCTCGACCCGGCACGCGCCCCGCACGCAGCCCGTGCCTGCCCGGGGCGGCGGCCGTCGCGCCCTCAGCGCGCGACGAGCTCCTCCGAACGCTCCCAGAGGGCCGCCGCGAGGTCAGGGTCGTCGGCCAGGGGATTCACCCTCGCCACCCTGCGCTTGACGAAGTACTCACCGGAGGGGAAGTCGGTGCCGGCCGTCCCCTCGGCGAGGAAGACGAGCGTGTCGGCGGCCTGGGCAGGCCGGGTGAGCACCAGCTTGGGGAGCGGGCCGCGGTAGGCAAGGCCGACGAGCGAACGCTGGTCGGCGGAGAAGTTCGAGCCGACTGTGCCGGGATGGTAGGCGGCGCTGGCGAGGCCCTGCGCCGAGTAGCGGCGGTGGAGTTCGCGGACGTGCAGCAATTGGGCGAGCTTGGAGTCGCCGTAGGCGCGGAACGGCGTGTAGCGGCGGCGGTGGTCGAGGTCGTCGAGCCGCAGCCGTCCCCAGCGATGGGCGAGGCTGCAGGTGGCGACGACGGTGCCCCGGCTGGCGAGCAGGCGGTCGAGCAGCAGGCGTGTGAGCAGGAAGGGCGCCAGGTAGTTCACCTGGAAGGTGAGTTCGTGGCCGTCCGCGGTGACGGTGCGGCGGCTGCCCGCCATGAGCCCGGCGTTGTTGGCGAGGACGTCGATGCGCGGGTAGTCATCGAGCAGCCTGGCGGCGAGGGAGCGGACGTCGTCCAGCCTGGCGAAGTCGGCGACCACGTGGTCGGCGGCGAGTTCGGCGGCCACGGCGGCGGTCTTGCCGGGGGAGCGTCCCACGACCACCACCCGGTGACCGTCTGCCGCCAAGCGCCGGGCGGCGGCGGCCCCGATCCCGTCGCTGGCTCCCGTGACCACCATGACCTTCTGCATGAGTACCTCCACAGGTGAGCGTAGGGGGTTCCCGCTGGCGGTTTCGGCGGATATCGGCAGCGCGATGGTGTCACTCCCACCTTGACTGAATCGAACATGCGTTCGATCATGGAGGAGTGTCTTTCAGGGCAGTAGCGACAGTCGCACCCACGGTCGAGGTGCTGCAACGGCTGCGCGCCCAGGCAGATCCCGAGGCCCGGGCAGGGCTGCGTCCCTTCCCCGTCCATCCCGAACTCGCGAGGCTGTTGCCGGACGGCGGGCTGAAGCCCGGGGGAGCGTACACGGTGACGGGCGGGTCGCTGCTGCTGAGCCTGCTGGCCCCGCCCTCGCAGGAGGGCACCTGGTGCGGGGTGGTGGGGATGCCCGACCTCGGCGCCGAGGCCGCCGAACAGGCGGGGGTGGCCCTCGAGCGGCTCGCGCTGGTGCCGTCTCCCGGCGGGCACTGGCTGTCGGTGGTGGCGGCCCTCACCGAGGTGCTGCCGGTGGTGGCGGTGCGTCCCCAGACCCGGGTGGCAGAAGCCGACGCCGGCAGGCTCGCCGCCCGCCTGCGGGATCGCGGGGCGGTGCTGCTGGTGGCAGGGGAGTGGCCGCGGGTCGAGGCGACCCTGAGCGTGGGAGAGCCACGCTGGCACGGCCTCGGGTCGGGACACGGCCACCTCACCGAACGCGCTGTGGTGGTGAGCGTCGCCACGCGGCGTTCGCCGATACCGCGCAGCGCCAGGGTGATGCTGCCCGGCCCCACCGGCACCCTCGCTGCCCTTCCCGCCGAGCCCGTCGTCACCCATCTGCGGGCAGTCGGCTGATGACCGGCAGGACGGCACCCGTGAGGTGCCTGGTGTTGTGGTTCCCCGACTGGCCCGTGACGGCCTGGGCGAGGGCCGAAGGAGCGCAGCCTGCGACCCCGGTGGCGACAGTCGAGGCCAACATCGTGGTCTCCTGCTCGCAGTCCGCCCGCGAGGAGGGCGTCTACACCGGGCAGCGCCGCCGGGAAGCGCAGGGCAGGTGCCCCGACCTCGTCCTGGTGCCGTCCGACCCGACCCGGGACGAGCGGGTGTTCGCGCCGCTGGTGAGCCGCCTGGAGGAACTGTCTCCCGGGGTGCAGGTGGTGCGGCCCGGGCTGGTCGCGTTGCGGGTCCGCGGGCCGGCCAGGTACTACGGCAGCGAGCGCAGGGCCGCCCAGGTGATGCTCGACGCGCTGGCGGCCGCGGGGGTGGAAGGCGTCCGCGCCGGGGTGGCCGACGGCGTGTTCACCGCCGAGCAGGCAGCCTACGAGGCCGACCCGGTGCTGGTGGTGAGGCAGGGGACCGCCGCCGAGTTCCTCGCCCCGCTGGGCATCGAGCGGCTGGGGGACGCCGAACTCGCAGGCCTGCTGCCACGCCTGGGGGTGAAGACCCTCGGCGACTTCGCCGCCCTCGACACCGACCTGGTGCGCGACAGGTTCGGCGACCGCGGCGTCAGGTTGCACGTGCTGGCGGGCGGTGCCGACTCCCGCCCCGTCCAGCCCCGCACCCCGCCGCCCGAGCTCGCCCGGCAGGCGGAGTTCGAACCGCCCCTGACGCTCGTCGACCAGATCGCCTTCACCGTGAAGCCCGTCGCCGAGTCGTTCATCGCCGGGCTGGCGGAGGAGAACCTTGTCTGCACCGAACTGCGGGTCGAACTGGTCGCCGAGCGCGGCGAGCGGGTCGAGCGCGTGTGGCTGCACCCCAGTTGCTTCGACGCCTCGGCGGTCGTCGACAGGGTGCGCTGGCAGTTGCAGGCGGCGGCGGGGACGACGATCGATTCGGGCGTCGTGGGGGTCAGGCTCGAACCCGTCGCTGTGGACGCCCTCGCCCATCACTCGCCGGGGCTGTTCGGGCTCGGGCCCGACGAGCGGGTACACTACGTCCTGTCGCGCGTGCAGGCGCAACTCGGTGCTGACGGCGTCCTCATCGGCACGATCGCCGGCGGCAGGTGGCTGGCAGAGCGCCAGGTGCTGGCGGCCTGGGGTGATCGCCCGGCCCTCACCCGGCCCTGCAGCCAGCCGTGGCCCGGCAGCCTCCCCGAACCCCTCCCTTCGACGGTGTTCGCCGACCCCCGTCCGGTGCGGGTGCTCGCCGGGAACGGCGCCGCCGTCACGGTGAACGACAGGGGAGCCCTGTCCGGCACTCCCGCCGTCCTGGTCGACGCCGGGGTGCAGCAACCCATCGACGGCTGGGCGGGGCCGTGGCCCGTCGACGAGCACGCCTGGGACGCGTCCCGGCATCGCCGCGCCTGCAGGTTCCAGGTGGTGGACGTCCGCCAGGTCGGCTGGCTGCTGATCCTCGAAGGCGACCAGTGGTGGGCGGAAGGCAGGTACGACTAGTGCTGCAGGACGTCGATGGCACCCGGGCGGCGAGACGCTGATGCCGTACAACAATCCGCCGATCCCGTGGTCGCAACTGGAGGGCACCCTCAGCGGCCGCAAGCCGCCGCCGGGGGATGCGCCGTTCTCCTGGAAGCGCGGCCCCTACGTCAAGCCGCCCATCGAGCGGCCGGACGACGCGGTTCCCTATGCCGAACTGCACTCCCACTCGTCCTTCTCGTTCCTCGACGGCGCCTCGGGCCCTGCCGAACTCGTCGAGGAGGCCGAGCGACTGGGCCTCCACGGGCTGGCGCTCACCGACCACGACGGGCTGTACGGGATCGTCAGGTTCGCCGAGGCGGCGGAGACCACCCCTTTGAAGACAGTCTTCGGAGCCGAACTCTCGCTCGACCTGCCGGCGCCGCAGGCGGGCAATCCCGATCCCGTCGGGAACCACCTGCTGGTGCTCGCGGCGGGGGAGGAGGGGTACCACAGGCTGGCGGGCGCCCTCACCCGCGCCCAGCTGGCGGGGGCCGAGAAGGGCAGGCCGCGCTACGACCTCGACGACCTCGCCGAGAGTTCCGGCGGCCACTGGGTGGTGCTGACGGGGTGCCGCAAGGGAACGGTCAGGCAGGCGCTGGTGACCGAGGGCGCAGCAGGTGCCGCGCGCGAACTCGACGAGCTGGTGAGGCTGTTCGGCAGCGACAGGGTCTACGTCGAGCTCACCGACCACGGCCTGCCGCTGGATTCCACCCACAACGACGCCCTGGCTGCCCTGGCCGCAGCCCGCGGCCTGCCGACGCTGGCCACCGGCAACGTCCACTACTCGGCTCCCGACAGGCACCTGCTGGCCCAGGCTGTGGCGGCCATCAGGGCGAACCGCAGCATGGACGCGCTCGACGGCTGGCTGCCCGCCTCGGGCGCTGCCTTTCTGCGCTCGGGCGCCGAGATGACGGCCCGGTTCGCGCGCTATCCGGGCGCCGTCGCGCGCACCGTCACCCTCGCCGACGAGCTCGCCTTCCCGCTGCGTCGCGCCAAGCCGGCGCTGCCCAAGCAGGAGGTCCCCGCCGGCCACACCCCGATGTCGTGGCTGCGCCACCTGGTGTGGGAGGCGGTGCCCCGCAAGTATCCGGACCTCGACGAGGCTGCCAGGCAGCGGATCGGGCACGAACTCGACGTCATCGAGAGCAAGGACTTCCCCGGCTACTTCCTGATCGTGTACGACATCGTGGCCGAGGCCCGGCGTCGCGGCATCCTCTGCCAGGGACGCGGCTCGGCCGCCAATTCGGCAGTCTGCTACCTGCTTGACATCACGGCGGTGGACGCCATCGCCTACGGCCTGCCGTTCGAGAGGTTCCTGTCGTCGCTGCGGGAGGAGGAGCCCGACATCGACGTCGACTTCGATTCCGACAGGCGCGAGGAGATCATCCAGTGGGTCTTCGAGAGGTACGGCAGGGAGCGCGCGGCCCAGGTCTGCAATGTCATCCAGTACCGGCCGAAGAACGCCGTCCGCGATGTCGCCAAGGCGCTGGGCTACGGCCCCGGGCAGCAGGACGCGTTCTCCCGGCAGATCGAACGCCACTCCATGCCGTCGGAGGGCCGGGTCTCCTCCTCGGAGCCCGGCCACGGCATTCCTCCGGCGGTCCTCGACCTCGCCACGCACCTGCTCAAGGCTCCCAGGCATCTCGGGATCCATTCGGGAGGGATGGTGCTCACCGAGCGTCCGGTGGGGGAGGTGGTGCCCATCGAACACGCCCGGATGGAGAACCGGACGGTGATCCAGTGGGACAAGGACGACGCCGCCTGGATGGGGCTGGTGAAGTTCGACCTGCTCGGCCTCGGGATGCTCGCCGCCCTGCAGTACTGCTTCGACCTCGTCCGGGACGCGACGGGGGAGCAGTGGGAGCTCGCCACCCTACCCAAGGAGGAGCGGGCCGTCTACGACATGCTCTGCCGGGCGGATTCGATAGGCGTCTTCCAGGTCGAGTCCCGCGCGCAGATGGGGCTGCTCCCCAGGCTGCAGCCGCGCAGGTTCTACGACCTCGTCATCGAGATCGCGCTGATCCGTCCGGGGCCGATCCAGGGCGGCGCCGTCCACCCGTTCGTCCGACGCAAGCTGGGGCACGAGCCGGTCACCTACGCCCACCCCAAGCTCGAACCGGTGCTGGAACGGACGCTGGGGGTGCCCGTCTTCCAGGAGCAGTTGATGCAGATGGCGATGACGATCGGCAACTGTTCGGGGGAGGACGCCGACCTGCTGCGCCGCGCCATGGGGTCGAAGCGCGGCCTGGAACGCATCGAGAAGATCCGCGAGAAGCTCTACGAGGGGATGGCGTCGAACGGGCTGGTGGGCGAGGCCGCCGACAGGATCTACGCGCAGATCCAGGCCTTCGCCAACTTCGGCTTCGCCGAATCGCACTCGCTCAGCTTCGCCCTGCTGGTGTACGCGAGTTCCTGGATCAAGCTTCACTATCCCGCCGCCTTCCTCGCCGGCCTGTTGCGCGCCCAGCCGATGGGCTTCTACTCGCCCGCGACCCTCACCTCGGACGCCCGCCGCCACGGCGTGGAGGTGCTGCGTCCCGATATCGCGCGCTCGTCGGTGCACGCGGGTCTCGAACCGCTCGATCCCGAATCGTCAGGGTCAGGGACGACGTCCGCCACGGGGCTCGACTCCTGCCTGGCCCGCCGCCAGCCCCCGGTGGGCGAGTTCGACGCGAAGGCGCCCGACGTGTCGGCGAGCCACCGCAGGGACGGCGGGCTCGCGGTCAGGTTGGGCCTGGCGGACGTCCGCGGCATCGGTGCGGACCTCGCCGCCAGGATCGTCGCCGAGCGTGAGGGGCACGGGCTGTACTCCTCGATGGAGGATCTCGCCCGCCGTGTCGGGTTGACCGAGGCGCACCTTGAAGCGTTGGCGACGGCCGGCGCCTTCGACGCGCTCGGGCTCAGCCGCCGGCAGGCGCTGTGGCGGGCGGGGACCGCCGCCCTCGACCAGGCAGACAGCCTGCCCGACACGATCAAGCCGCTGCAGCCGCCGTTGTTCGCCGAGCCGACGGGCTTCGAGACCCTCGCCGACGACCTGTGGGCGACGGGGGTCTCCACCTCCGACCACCTGCTCTCCCACCTGCGGGAACGGCTCACGGCGCGGGGCGTCCTCACCTCGGCCGAGTTGCGCAAGGCGGAAGCAGGACGCCGGGTGGAGGTGGCGGGGCTCGTCACCCACCGGCAGCGTCCTTCGACGGCCTCGGGCATCACGTTCGTCAACCTCGAGGACGAGTACGGCCTCGTCAACGTGATCTGCTCGGTGGGCATGTGGAACCACTACCGCCGCGTCATCAGGTCGTCCAGGGGCCTCATCATCCGCGGCGTCCTCGAACGTTCCCCCGAGGGTGTGACCAACCTGCTGGCCGACCGCGCCGAGCCGCTCCCCGTCACCGTCCACCACGCCTCCAGGGACTTCCACTGACGCCGCCCCGGACGATAACTGAGGTGCCCTCGCCGATGCCTGAGGTCCGCCCGAGGAACG
>JAEWIK010000085.1 GCA_023387135.1 Actinomycetes bacterium
GTGTCGGCGATCACCGCCGCGGGCGCCGGGCACGCCCTCGTGATCTTGAAGCCGTCGCGCGCTATCGAGGCGCCGAACGCCGCGTAGCCGTCCACGGAGGCGGCCGTGCAGACGACGAGGTACTGCCGCCCGAGTTCTCCCGAGGCGAGCTTCACGAGGTCGTTCAGCGTGCCCGCGGCGATCGTGCAGCACACGGCGTCCGGGTACCCCGCGAGCAACTCGCGCACGATGGTGACGTTGTCGTAGTCGCCGTGCAGGGTGGGAGTGCCCGGGAAGACGTACGGCTCGCGGGCGAACGGGACGCCGGCGGCGCGCAGCCCGGCCACGACCTCGCCTCCGGCGACGCGATAGGTGTTCTCATCGGCCACGACCAGCACCTCGGAGCCGGGGAAGCACTCGGCGAACACGGCGCCTGCCTGCTCGACCACTCCCGGGCCGAAACGAAGGGCGCGGGTCTCCCCCGCCGCTTCCACGGCTCGCATCAATCGCTGGTGGTCTTCGGTCTGCATCGCCCTACTCACCTGTCTCGTCCTTCACTGCGGTCTGTTCCAGACCCTTCACGAACACGTCCGCGCGGGCTCCACCACGAGGGCAGGCCGCGTGCCGGGCTCACTCGCGTCCGGGAGGCGGGGCGGTGGAACCCCGCACGACCAGCTCGGTCGCCAACTCGATCTGCTGGTGTTCGGCGTCGGCGGGCTGGGTCACGATCCGGGCGGCCATCCTCGCCATCTCCCGGATGGGCTGCCGGATCGTCGACAGCGCGGGCCAGATCAACTGCGCGATCGGCAGGTCGTCGAAGCCGAGCACCGAGAGATCCTGCGGGATCCTGAGCCCCAGCTCGCCGGCCGCCTGGTACACGCCGGCGGCCTGCTGGTCGGCACCCGCGAAGATGGCGGTGGGCCGGTCGGGCAGGCTGAGCAACTCCAGCCCCAGCTCGCGTCCGGCTTCGGGATGGAAGGTCCCCCACTTCACGAACTCCGGCCGGTACTCGACGCCCGCCATCTCGAGCGCGAACCGGAACCCCGACAACCTGGCGCGCGCGCACAGTTGCTGTTCGGGGCCGGTGATGGCGGCGATCGACGTGTGGCCCAGATCGATCAGATGCTGTGCGGCGGCGACGCCGCCCGCCCAGTTCTGCGCTCCGACATAGGCGACATCCAGTCCCGGCTCCCGCGCGGGGTCGACCACGACGAAGGGAATCCTGCGACTGCGGAGCCTGCGCATGTCGACGTCCGAGATCGACGAGAACAGCAGGATGACGCCCATCGGCCGCCGCCGGCTGACCTGTTCGGCCCAGCCGCGTTCCGGATCGAGCAGGTCGTGGGACTTGGTGAGCATGATCGTGCAGTCCATCTCACGCGCGACCTCGTCGATCCCCTGCAGCGCCTCGAGGATCCACTCGGTGCTCAGCTCGTAGAACACCACCTCGATGACCCGGGAGGCGTCGGGGGCAGCCCGCGGGATGTATCCGGACGCTGCCAGCTTCTCCTCCACCACGCGTCGCGTCTGTTCGGAGACCCCCGCGCGCCCGTTCAGCACCTTCGAGACCGTCGACGCCGAGACCCGCGCCTGTTTGGCGATCGCGTCCAGCGTCACACGACGGGAGTTGGCGTTCAGGTCAGTCGAGCTCGACATGTGGCAATCCCTTGATCTCGGACGACCGGCGGGCGGGCGTTCCCCGTCCGTCGAAGAAAAGAACTTCGCTTCGACTCCTGCCGCCGACGCCCGCGGGCGCCGGCGCCGGCAGGGCCCGCAGGACGACTCGTTCGTCGCTACTCACCGGGGAAGCTCACCCCCAGCAGGGCGCGTGCGGCATCGAGTTGCACCATGATGGCGACAGACTCGTCCAGGCTCATCACCTGTGACTCGGTGGCCCCCTCCGCGACGAGCGTCGCGAAATGCGCGATCTCGTGACACAGGGCACCCTGCGACGGGTCGGGGGCGGGTACGTACTCCAACCTCGTGCCCGACGAGTCGCTGAACGTGACCGGCGACGGCCGGTAGAACTCCGACGGCAGGTCCAGGCGCCCCGACGAGCCGCAGATGCTGGCCGCGGCCGACGACGCCGTGACCATGGACGACGTGAGGACGGCGAGGGCCCCCGGATGACGGGCGAAGTCGCTCAACGTGACGACCTCCTGGGCGTCGAGCCCGTTGCCGGTCAGCGAACCCACGGCGGAGATGCCGCGCGGCTCGCCGAGCGCGAGGTTCGCGAAGGCGAACCCGTAGACGCCGATGTCGAGCAACGCTCCACCGGCGGCCGCCGGGTCGTAGAGGCGTCCCGTGGTGGGCACCTTGTGACAGTGGTCGCACATCACGAGGCGAAGCTCGCCCAGTGCCCCGGCGTCGAGGACCTGCCGGATCACGTCGGTGCCGGGAAGGAACCTGGACCACATCGCTTCCATCAGCGTGACCCCTGCGGCGCGGGCGGCCGACACCATCTGGCGTGCCTCGCCGGCGTTGCGTGCGAAAGGCTTCTCGACCAGGACGTGCTTGCCCGCCTCGATCGCGAGCAGCGTCAGGCCCAGGTGCGCGTGGGCGGGGACGGCGACGTAGACGGCGTCGACCTCGGGGTCTGCCAGCACCTGCTCGTAGTCCCCGTACGCCCTGGGGATGTCGTGGCGCTCGGCGAAGCCCGTCGCTCGCTCGCGCGATCTCGACCCCACCGCGACCAGCCGCTGGCTCGTCCCGGCGCGCAGCGCTGACGCGAAGGTGTCGGCGATCCCTCCGGGACCGAGGATTCCCCAGCCCAGGCTGCCGGCCCGGGTCGGGTCGGGGACGCGTGGCGCGGGCAGTGTCTTCATGGAGTCGCCGCTCCCGTCACTCCGAGCCGAGCCCGCGGGAGAGCCGGTGCCGTCGACGCGACCATGCGACAGGCAGTCACGGCGCCACGTCGCCGGGCCTGCCCGCATGCACTCGCTGCGTTCACCTGCTCATCCTCTCCCACGCTTCCGCTCCGGTCAGGCACTCGCCTGAGCTCGTGCCCCTACAGCTCTTTGGTCTCCACCAGCAGGCCGAGCGCCGCCATGGTGTCGAAGTAGGCGTAGCGCTCGAAACCCTTGTCCTCGATCCAGGTCGCGTCGTAGCCGAGGGCTTTCATCGCGGCCATGCCGGCCTCGAAGCCGTCCTCGACGTGGACGGCCATCCACATGACCGACTGGCCGTGGTCCCGGAGGTGGTCGTACCAAGGATTCGCGGGGTGCTCGGGCGGCTGGATCAGTTCGATCCAGAAGTTCTCGGTGTGCACGTTGGCGACGGTGAGGGTCACTCCCTCGTCGAGCGGCTGGCCGCGGTAGTGCCACGAGCGCTCCCGGCTCACTGCCGGCTCGGGCTCGGGGACGTCTGCCGGTTCGGCGAGCGGGAACACCTCGGCGAAGCGCCTCGCCGTTCCTGCGGCGTCAGGCGTGACGATGCCGATCTTGATCACCCGGCCATTGCTCAGCGCGGCCATGCTAGAGCTCCTCGATCCTGATGTTCCGCCAGCGGGAGACGGCACCGGGGGCCCATCTCGCCTCGCCCATTCCGGGCCATTCATTGTCGTGCACCTCGAGCGCGATATGCCCCTTCACCCCGAGCAGGCCCAGCGTGGCCTCCGGGTCCCAGTGCGGGAACGACATCTCCTCGGTGTCGAGTTCGTACGCCTTCACCCCGTTGATCCAGGAGGTCAGCCGGGGCAGCCTGCCCACGCAGCGCACGCGGATCTCGTTCCAGTCGCCGAAGCGCCAGACCTTGAGGAACTCCTCGGGATCGATGTGGTACGCGAGCTGGCGCACGTTCGCCTCATCGACGGGTTCGAGCGTCGTCTCGGGCGTCTCGATCCTGAGCGCGACAGGTTCCCCGTCCGCGTCCCTGGCGACGTCGAGGTTGAAGGCCGACGCGTGGAACGCGCCGATCCCGTTGCCGTAGAAGCCGCCGATCGAGCCGGACTTCCGGTGATCGATGAGCACCTGGTAGCCCTGCGATCCCCGCTCGGTGCAGCGCATGACCACACCGGTGTCGGCGGGCCAGTCGGGACGCACCTCGAACGTCAGCTCGAAGTCTCCGAACTCCTCGTCGGTCATGAGGTAGCCGCCGAAGCCCTGCCGCTCCTGGCCACCGACTATCACCCCGTCGACGACCTCCCACGACCCCTTGGTCAACATCGCCTGGTCGATGGCGGGCTGCCCGTCGGGGTGCGGACCGCCCGGCCACAGCGGCGTCGAGAGACGCGAAGCCGCGTGCCAGCCCGACAGCGTGCTTCCGTCGAACAACTGTCTGGTCATGATCGTCAGGTCCTTTCCGAGGTGCCTTCTGGTGGAGTGGTGATCACTTCAGCGCGCCTGCCGTGAGACCGCGCTCGAAGAGCTTCTGCAGCGAGACGTACGCGATGACCACGGGGATCGCGATGAGCACCGCGGACGCGAGGACCTTCGTCTGATCGTTGGAGAACTGCCCGATGAAGAACTGGGGAACCTGCGTGACGGTCTGGGTGGCGGACGACTGCAGGAAGGTGAGCGGAAGCAGGTAGTCGTTCCACGCGCCGATGAAGGTGAAGACCACCACGGCGGCGGCGACAGGCCGGGTCAGCGGGAGGACGATGTGCCAGAAGCACTTCCAGGTCGAGGCGCCGTCGATCCTCGCCGCCGCGAACAGGTCGTCGTGGAGGCCGTCGATGTAGCTGCGCGTGAGCAACACGGCGAACGGGATCTGCAGGGCAGCCAGCGGCAGGATGACCGCCCAGTAGGTGTCGTAGATGCCAAGGCTCACCGCGGTGCTGAACAGCGGCGTCAACATCACGACCTCGGGCAGCGTGAGCACCGCCAGCAGCAGCCAGAAGTACACCTCCTTGGCGCGCACCCTGAGCTTCGAGAACCCGAAGGCCGCGAGCATGGTGCAGGCATAGACGATCGCGACGGTGCAGACGACGATGATGATGCTGTTGCGGAAGAAGTTGAAGAAGTCGGGCACCTGCAGCACCGCCTGGTAGTTCGCCCAGCCCTGTCCCGCCAGCGATCCCTGGACCATCACGACGAGCGGGAACAGGAAGGGGATCACCATGACGGTGATCACCACCTGCAGCACCACGCGCGACAACCTGCTGTGAGATTCGAACATGATCTAGCCGTCCTCTCGATTGCGGCCTCTGGCCTGCAGGGCGACCGCGCCCGCCAGCGCGAGGACCAGCAGCAGCACCGAGATCGCCGCGCCGTACCCGACCTTGGCGAGCGGGATGCTGACGCGGTAGATGAGGGTGCCCAGGAACTCGGTCGCATAGTTCGGGCCGCCGATGGTGACCAGGTATGGGACGTCGAACGTCTTGAGCGCGCTGATCGCGCTCAGCATCGCGATGGCGAGGGTCGTGGGGTAGACGCCGGGCCAGACGATGCTCCGCAGGATGCGGAAGTTGCCCGCCCCGTCCAGCCGGGCGGCTTCGAGGATCTCGGAGTCGATCTGCGACATCGCTGCGTAGTAGAGGATGAAGTTCAGGCCCGTCCACTCCCAGATCGTGATCACCATGATCACCGGGAGCGCCGTGCTCGACTGCGCCAGCCAGGGTTGCGCGAGCCCGCCCAGGCCGACCGCCGCCAGCAGTTCGTTGAACTGGCCGTTGGCGGCGAAGATCTGGCGGAAGACCGGCGCCATGATCGCGGGCGCCAGCACGACCGGGATGAACACGATCACCTTGTAGATGACCTTGAGGCGGATCTGCGAGTGCATGAGGGCGGCGAACACGATGCCGAGGACCGTCTGCACCGAGAACGTCACGATGAAGAACACCACCGTGTGCCAGATGGCTCCCCAGAAGATCGGGTCGTTGAGCGCCGCGACGTAGTTCGCCGCACCGACGGACTTGGGATCGGGGCTGGCACCGTCCCACTTCAGGGTGGAGATGTACCCGGTGAAACCGATGCAGTAGTAGATGAGGCCCACCGAGAGCGTCATCGCCGGGAGCAGCCACACGTAGCCGGCCGGCTGGCGCGGCCCTCGCCGCGGCGCGACTGCCCGCGTGGCGGCGTTCCTGCGCTTGTCCCGGGTTCGCGTCCCCGGTGCCGGTGATCCCCCGACGTACGCGCTTTCAATTCTCTGGCCGGTCATGCTGGCCCTCTCTCCTCACCCGAATGCCGGCTGCCCCGGCTGCTGTCGACCTTCACCTCGGCGACCCAGTGGGCCGGACGACGGCGCGTGTGAGCGAACGCGCCATGCCCGACCCACTGGATCGTCCTCGACTCAGCCTGCGCTGGCCATGGTCTCCTGCAGCTTCTTGGCGGCCTCTTCAGGAGTTGCCTGGCCCGCCGCCACCGTCGTCGCGGCGACGCCGACAGCCTCCTGGAGCTCGGCGCTCACGAGGCTGAGGCGGGGCTCAGAGACGGTGCTCGTGATCTTCACGAGTTCCTGCAGGTTGGGCTGCTGGCTCTCCGGCTTCACGAGCTTGACCTCGCTCCAGTTGGGCACCACACCGTTGAGCGCCGGCGCCTGGTTGAGCACGTCAGCCACCAATTGCTGGCCGTTCTTGGAGGTGGTGAGCCAGGTGACGAAGGTCTTCGCCGCCTCCTGGTTCTGCGACTTCGAGTTCACGGCGAGGCCGAAATCGGAGTC
>JAEWIK010000166.1 GCA_023387135.1 Actinomycetes bacterium
TGAACACGTAGTTGCCCATCGAGGCGAACGACTCCTCCGGGCTGTCCGGCAGCCCGGGCGGGTCGGCCGGCTTCTCCAGGAAGGCGTTGATCTTCCCGTCCGAAGCCGCGTCGATGATGCCGAACGCCGATGCCTCGCTGCGGGGCACCCGGATGCCGGCCACGGTGGCGTCCCGGCCCGAATCGATGTGGGCGTTGACCATGTCCTCGACGTTCATCCGGTAGATGTTGTCCGCACCGAACACCACGACGTAGTCGGGGTCCTCGTCGTTGATCAGGTTCATCGACTGGAAGATCGCGTCCGCGCTGCCCTGGTACCACTGCTTGCCGGTGCGCTGCTGCGCCGGGACCGAGGTGACGTAGCTGCCCAGGAGGTTCGACATCCGCCAGGTGAGCGAGATGTGCCGGTCCAGTGAGTGCGACTTGTACTGGGTCAGCACACAGATCTTCGTGAGGTCCGAGTTCGCCAGGTTCGACAGCACGAAGTCGATCAGGCGGTAGGTACCCCCGAACGGGACCGCCGGCTTGGCCCGGTCGGCCGTCAACGGCATCAGTCGCTTGCCCTCGCCACCGGCCAGGACGATGGACAGAACATTCGGTCCGCTTGTCATGTCACCGAACCTAGGACCTGCGCCGGGCTGCCACAAGAAATCGGCGGAATTGCCGCCCGGGTCTGCACCTCGCCTTGCGGGAGCGAAGATCGCCGCCCAAGGCGGTACCAGCGGCGGGGCTGGTGTGACACGATCGCGCTATGGCCCTGCGAGTCTCGATCCTGACCCGGGAGTACCCTCCCCACATCTACGGCGGCGCCGGCGTCCACGTCGGCCAGTTGGTGCCCCAGCTGCGCAAGTTCACCGAGTCGGTCGAAGTGCAGTGCATGGGCGAGCCACGGGAAGGCGCCACCGCCCACGCCGAGGACTTCCCGCCCGGAGCCAACGCCGCGCTGCGCGTGCTCGGGGCCGACGTGTCCATGGCCAACGCGATCGGGGACGTGGACGTGATCCACTCCCACACGTGGTACGCCAACTTCGCGGGGCTGATCGGTGCCAAGTTCCGCGACGTGCCGCACGTGGTCACCTCGCACTCCCTGGAGCCGCACCGCCCGTGGAAGGCCGAGCAGCTCGGCGGCGGCTACCGGGTCTCGTCCTGGGCGGAGAAGACCGCCTTCACCGACGCCGCCGCGGTGATCTCGGTCAGTGGGGGCATGCGCACCGACGTGCTCGACTCCTACTCCGACCTCGACCCCGAGCGGGTCTACGTCGTTAAGAACGGCATCGACCCCGACGAGTTCCGTCCCGACCACGCCACCGACGTCGTGGACTCCCTCGGCGTCGACCGCGACCGTCCCCTGGTGGTGTTCGTCGGCCGGATCACCAGGCAGAAGGGCCTCGTGCACCTGGTGCGGGCAGCGCAGCAGTTCGACCCGGACACCCAGCTGCTGCTGCTGGCCGGGGCGCCGGACACCCCGGAGATCGCGGCCGAGTTCGACGCGGCTTTCGCCGAGCTGAGCCGCGCCCGCTCGGGCAACGTGAAGTGGGTGCAGGAGATGCTGCCCAGGGCCTCGGTGCGCCAGGTGCTCACCCACGCGACGGTCTTCGCCTGCCCGTCGGTGTACGAGCCGCTGGGCATCGTGAACCTCGAGGCGATGGCCTGCGAGACCGCAGTGGTGGCCTCGGCCGTCGGCGGCATCCCCGAGGTCGTCGTGGACGGGGAGACCGGCACCCTGGTGGCCTACGACCCGAAGCAGGCCGACGACCCCGGGTTCGTCTCGGGCTTCGAGGAGCGCTTCGCAGCGGAGATCAACCGGATCACCCGCGACCCCGAACTGGCGCAGCGTTACGGCCGCGCCGGCCGGCAGCGCTGCATTGATGAATTCTCCTGGGAGAAGATCGCAAGCGAGACCGTCGCGGTTTACGAGAAAGCCATCGAGTTCCACCGCTCACGCTGACGAATGCGACGGGCCCCGGGGTTTCCCCCGGGGCCCGTTCGTTCTTCGATTCTCAGGCGACGACGACGCCTTCCAGGGCCGCCTTCAGTTCTGCGGCCTCGTTCGCGTTCATCTCGATGACCAGGCGGCCACCGCCTTCGGCCGGGATACGCATGGCGATCACGCGACCCTCCTTGGCCACCTCGATCGGGCCGTCGCCGGTTCGCGGTTTCATCGCTGCCATCGCTACCTCAATTTCTGGCTGGTTCGGTTTCCAACAACAGCCATTATTCCATCCCCGGCAGACACGCGGGCTCGGGAACCACTGCAAAGGGCTGGGGTCAGTGCGGGGACGGGGCCACGTCCGGCTGCTCGGCGCGCTCGTCGAGCTGGCGGGCCACCCGGTCGAGCAGCTCATCCACCTGCTGCATCGAGTAGCCACGGGTGACGACGGCGAAGCGCAGGGCGCGCAGGTCGTCACCGCCGAGCTGGCCGGACGGCACGTGCGGGCGGGGCGTGTCGGTGACCGTGGCGGGCATTTCGCCCAGCCGGCCGCTGGAGGCGACCGCGGCCAGGCCGAGGACCGCCACCGCGATCATCCACAACGCCCACTCCATGCCCGAACTCTACCCAGCCTCAGGACATCTGGGCCGAAGCCTCCGGCCGCGGCGCCGGCCCCGGGCTGGTGACCAGGGCGACCGCCTCGTCCGGGTCGTCGGTCAGCTGCATCAGTGACGGGTCGGCCTCGGAGATGTAGCTGTGCGCGAGCACCTGGTTGGCCAGCCAGTCCAGCATCGGGGCCCAGAAGGCGCTGCCGAACAGCACGATCGGGAAGGAGGTGACCTTGCGGGTCTGCACCAGCGTCAGCGCCTCGAACACCTCGTCGAAGGTGCCGAAGCCGCCCGGCATCACGATGAAGCCCTGGGAGTACTTCAGGAACATCACCTTGCGCGCGAAGAAGTAGCGGAAGTTGATGCCGAGGGACACGTAACGGTTGAGCGACTGCTCGAACGGCAGCTCGATGCCCAGGCCGACCGACACCCCGCCGGCCTCGATCGCGCCCTTGTTGGCGGCCTCCATGATGCCTGGGCCGCCGCCGGTGATCGTGGCATACCCGGCCCGGGCC
>JAEWIK010000204.1 GCA_023387135.1 Actinomycetes bacterium
GAGCACCCCCGACAGCCCCGAGCGTCCTGCGCGCCAGGCGGCGGTCCGCAGCAGGTCGACCCTGTGCTCCTCGGGAGCGATCCCCGCCTCGGCCTGCCTGATGGCAGTCTCGACGAGGGCGCGCGCGAGGACGGCGATGAGCTGGGCGTCGTCGGCACGCAGGCAGACGTCGGCGATCCTCACTTCGAGGGTCGAGTACGTGCCGGAGAGCCTGGCGTCGAAGTAGACCATGTGCTCGTCGAGCACGACGCCGGTGGCGATGAGCCCCGCGATGACCCTGTCGTACTCCTCGGCCGAGCCGAAGGGCGCCGTGGGCCCGGCGCTCGGCCAGCGTCCCCAGACCTGCGACCTGTAGCTGGCGTAGCCGGAGTCGGAGCCGTGCCAGAACGGGGAGTTGGCGCTCAGGGCGAGCAGGACCGGCAGCCAGGGGCCCATCCTGTCCAGGGCGGCCACGCCCTCGTCCCTGTCGGCGATCTCGATGTGGACGTGGCAGCCGCAGGTGAGTTGCTCGCGCGCGGTCACGGCGAACTCCCGCTCCATGCGGCGGTAGCGCGCGCTGTCGGTGAAGCTCGTCTCGACGTCGATCGGCGAGGTCCCCAGCGCGGCCAGCCTGGCCCCGGCCGAGCGCGCGGCGTCGACGAGGCGGACCCGTCCGGCGCGCAACTCCCTGCCGAGCTCGGCGGGACTCGTGCACGGCGGGGTGCCCGTCTCGAGCTGCTGCTCCTTGAGTTCGAGTTCGACGCCGCCGCCGGGACCGTCGCTCTCGCCCTCGCCCGCCGTCCGCTGGTGCCATTCGGCAGCCAGCTCGGCTACCCCGACGGGCGCTCCGTCGTCCCCCACGAGGAGAAACTCCTCTTCAACGCCCATGTGTCGCACCGCACGATTGTCACCTACCGGAGGCTATTCACGCGCGAGTTGTCCCAGCGTCGGCGTGGCAGACCTGACACGTCGGCGGGCTCTGTCCCCCTGCCGGGGGACTTTACTCGGCGCCCGAACGGGGAATTTCGGACGTTTCAAGGAAAATTCTCCGTCTGGCGAGGAATTCGCTCACTTTCCATGGAATTCCGGGGTCCGGTCGTGTATCGTCGCAGCAGAGAGTGACGCAAAGGTCGATGTTGTCTCCTGGGGGTGGGTAGACGGCTTCAAGCCCTTCGACCGGCGTCACTCTCTCTTTGTCTGCACGTGCTTCAGCAGGTCGCCTTCGCCCCACGGAGCACCCCTTCGGCGCCCGACGGTCGTGGCAGGCGGTTCCGCCCGGCGCCCCGCTCGCTACCATCAAGCCCATGAGTGAGCTTGGGCTGTCGCAGAGTATCGAGAAGATGCGCGCCGCGGAGGTCGACCCGGTCGCCATCGACGTGTTCGCCCACTACTACCGGCAGGCCGAGTCGGGAGAGACAGGGATCATTCCCGAGGCCACCATCGATCCGCTGCTCGACCCGCCGCGACTCGACACCGTCGAGGTCAGCGACGTCGAGGCGCAAGAGGCTTTCGCCCAGACGGTCATCATCAAACTGAATGGCGGCCTCGGCACCTCAATGGGGCTCGATCAAGCGAAATCCCTACTCACAGTGCGAAACGGGAAGAACTTCCTGGATCTGATAGTCGCGCAGGTCATGCACGCCAGGCGTGCTCACGACGTACGACTGCCGCTGCTGTTCATGAACAGTTTCAGGACGCGCGACGACACGCTCGCCTACCTGGAGCGCTATCCCGACCTGGCCGTGGACGACCTGCCGCTCGACTTCCTGCAGAGCGCCGAGCCCAAGATCAGGGTCGACGATCTCACCCCTGTGGAATGGCCGGCCGACCCGACCCTCGAATGGTGCCCGCCGGGACACGGCGACGTGTACCCCGCGCTGTGGGGATCGGGCGTCCTCGACGCGCTCCTCGACGCCGGCTTCCGCTACGCCAGCATCGCCAACGGGGACAACCTCGGTGCGGCCCCGAATCCCGTCCTCGCAGGGTGGTTCGCCGCCAGCGGGGCGCCCTACGCGGCGGAGGTGTGCCCCCGTACCGTGAACGATCGCAAGGGTGGTCACCTCGCGGTTCGCAAGGCCGACGGCCAGCTCATCTTGCGCGATACCGCTCAGACCTCGCCGGACGAGCTGCACTACTTCACTGACGAATTCCGGCACCCGTACTTCCACGCCAACAACCTGTGGCTCGACCTGCTGCAACTGCAGCACACGATGGTCGAGCGCGGCGGCGTGCTGGGGCTGCCGTTGATCCGCAATCTCAAGACCGTCGACCCGTCCGACGCGTCCTCGCCCGAGGTCATCCAGCTCGAGTCGGCCATGGGCGCCGCCATCGAGGTGTTCGCCGGTGCGCAGGCGATAGCCGTGGGCAGGGACAGGTTCCTGCCGGTCAAGACGACGAACGAGCTGCTGCTGCTGCGCTCCGACGTCTTCGACCTCGGCGAGGACTCCCGCCTCAACGCCACCGCCGACATCCCGGGCATCGACCTCGACGGTCGTTACTACAAGCTCGTCGACGATTTCGAGGCGCGCGTGCTGGTGCCGCCGTCGCTGCGCCGGGCGGAGACCTTCACGGTCCGTGGGGACTGGATCTTCGACGAACCGTCCGAGGTGGTGGGCGAGGTGTCGCTGCCCGACCAGGGTGCCACCAGCCACTACCGGACACCCGCGAAGTGACGGGGAGCGCGACCGGCTGGCCGGCTGCCCGCCCGGCAGGCAGCGACGAGGCGCCCCGCTGGCACCGTGCCCTCGGCTACGCGCTCACGGGCCAGGAACTGGACCTCGCCGACGAAGGCAGGCCTGATCCGGCCTCGCTCGTCGCGGCGCTGGCCGAGGCGGGGTGGACCGCCTCCCGCGTCAGGGCGCACGCCCTCGGGCTGGTAAACGCCGAACTCGCCTGGCCGCACCCGATCCCGGCGAGGCTGCGTGCGGGGTGCGGAGCCGCGCAGTTGTCGGC
>JAEWIK010000242.1 GCA_023387135.1 Actinomycetes bacterium
CCCCGACTTCCCGCTGGCCAACAAGAGCTTCAACCTGTCCTACGCCGGCAACGACCTGTAGCCACCCGGGACGTGGACGCCGCCGTCAGGCAGGCAGGATGCACGCTGCCGAACCGATGCCGGCCTCCCCTGTCACCACGCCGTCCGGGGTCATCGCCACGACTCCCCCGCGCCGCTGCTGGGCGACCACCAGCCACCCGCCCACGACGGCGTGGTGCCGAGGCAACGAGCCCGGGAGCGCCACGCGGCCGGCGAAGACGGGCAGCCCGTCGGCCCCGACGCGGTGGCTGACGATGCTGTCGGTCCCCCGTACGCCGACGGTGAGCGTGTCGCCCGCCAGGACGAGGTGAGCAGGCTTGGCCCCCTCACTCGCTGCGGGGTCGACGCGACAGCTCGCCACCACGCGCCCGGACGCCGACGGCGCGTCCCAAGCGATGGTGTGCAGCAGCCCGTCGAGTTCGCCGACGACGTAGAGCCACGCTCCGTCCGCGGAGAAGGCCGCATGACGCGGGCCCGCCCCGGCGGGCAGCCGCACGGCGATCCCGTCCTCGACCAGCCGCCCGTCCGGGTCGCGCCCGAACCTCCTGACGACGTCGGCACCCAGGTCGGTGACGAGGACGTGCTCGCCGGCGGGCAGGACGAAGTGGGAGTGCGGCCCAGCCTGGCGCGCGGGGTGGGGACCGGACCCCTCGAAGGCGAACACCTGGTGGGGAGCTCCCGCCGCCGGCAGGCCGTCGGCGGCCAGCCTGACGACCGCCAGCGAGCCGGCGGAGTAGTTGGCGACGAGAGCCGTCCCGGCGGCGTCGTCGACCCACACGTGACAAGGACCGGCACCGCCCGTGGAAGCCTTCCCCACGAGGTCGAGGGAGCCCGGGGTCGGCCGCCAGACCGACAGCCCGCCCGCCACATCCTCGTTGGTCGCGTAGAGCAGGCCGCGTGGACCCCACGCGAGGAAGGACGGCGCGTGCGTGACAGCCACCTGCAGCGCGTCCGACAGGGCGCCGGTGTACGGATCGAGGGTGACCCGCCAGATGCCCTCGCCGCTGCCGGGCGCCGCGCCGTCCGCGGGGTAGGTGCCCACCCACAGGGTCTGGGCGGGCGCCCTCCCGCCGGCACTCGCCATCAGAAGTCCGCCGGATCCCACGGGGACTGCTGCGCGCTCAGCCCGCCGTCGATCACCACCACCTCGCCGGTGAGGCTGAGGGCCCGGTCGGAGGCGAGGAAGGCCGCCAGCGCCGCGATCTCCAGCTGCGAGGTGGGCTCGGCGACGGGGATGCGCGCGCGTCGCCTGGCAGCCTCCGCCTGGTCGATGTTCTCCCACCTGTCGCTCCACACGTAGCCGGGGGCTATCGCGTTGACCCTGATCCCGTGGCGCGCGAGGTCGATCGCCATCGACCTCGTCATCCCGTCGATGGCCGCCTTGCTCGTGTTGTAGCTGAGCCGTCCGTGGATCGCGCGCTGGCCGGCGAGCGACGAGATGTTGACGATCGCGCCGCGGCCGCGCTCGGCCATGCTGCGCGCGGCGAGGACCGAGCAGAGATGGGTGCCGAAGACGTTCACCTCCAGCACGGTGCGGAACAGCTCGGGCGTCGACTCCAGCGGATCGGCGTCCTCGAGCCCCAACTGCGCGGCGTTGTTGACCAGCACGTCGAGGCCCACGCCGCGGGCCGCCAGCCCGGCGAATCCCTCCCTGATGGCGTCCGGGTCCGCGAGATCGAAGGACAGCCCCAGCACCTCGCTGTCGGGCACCTCGGAGGCGAGTTCGGCGGCCACCTCCTCCGCGCCGCTGATCCCGTGGACGATGACGTGCGCGCCCTGCCTGGCGAACTGGGTGGCTATCACCCTCCCGAGGTTCTGGGTGGCACCCGTCACCAGGGCCCACTTGCCCTGAAGTTCGCTCGTCATCTGTGACCCGCCTCGTGCCTGGCTTCCGCGCCGGAAGGTTGGATGTCTGTGAGCGCGCCGGTGTAGTGGCGCAGGTCGTGCCGCACATAGGGGTGCCGCGCGAGCGCCGCCACGTCGATCTCGACGCCCAGTCCGGGCGCGTCGGTGATCCGCGCGACGCCGTGGTGGATGGTGCTGGCCTCCTCGGCGATCCCGCTGCGCCACGGCACGTCGGTCGCCATCGTCTCCAGGTAGGTGAAGTTCGGCGTACACGCGGCGAGCTGCAGCGTGGCGGCGTTCGCCACCGGACCCGACGGGTTGTGAGGCGCGAGCGACACCTGGGCAGCCTCGGCCATCGCGCCGATCACCCGCGTCTCCCAGATGCCGCCGGCATGGGACACGTCGGGCTGGACGACCTCGACGCTGCGCGCGGCCAGCAGCTCGCGGAAGTCCCACCGGGTGTACAGCCGCTCCCCCGCCGACAGCGGTGTGGAACTCGCCTCACGCAGCCGCGAGTAGTTGCTGACGTCGCCCGGGATGAGCGGCTCCTCGAACCACAGCACGTCGTAAGGCTCCAGGGCCTTGGCTATCCGCCGGGCGGTGGGCAGTTCGAACCTGCCGTGCCCCTCGATGATCACCTCGGCGCGTCCGTCGAGCGCCGTGACCACCGCCTCCACGGCACCCATCGCCGTCCGCAACCCGGCCAGCGACAAGCCGCGGAAGGCGCTGCCGAACGGGTCCCACTTCAACGCGCCGTAGCCCCACTCGGCGGCCTGGACGGCGCGTTCGGCGAACTCGGCGGGCTCGCGGGCGCCGGCGAACCAGCCGTTGGCGTAGCAGGTGACCTCGTCGCGGACCCTGCCGCCGAGCAACTGGTGGACGCCGACGCCGAGCGCCTTGCCCTTCAGGTCCCACAGCGCCATCTCCACCGCCGACAGCGCGCTGGTGAGCACGACGCCGCCCCGCCAGTAGGCGTCCCGGTACGCGTCCTGCCACCAGCCCTGCAGGTCGAAGAGGTTCCTCGTCCGCAGCCCCGGCTCGAGGGCGGCGAGCGCCGCCTCCACCACGTGCTCGCGGTACTCGAGCGTGGCCTCGCCCCACCCGTGCAGGCCCTCCTCGGTGTCGATCCTGACCAGCACCCAGTTCGTGCGGTAGGCGTCACAGATGTAGGTGGTGAGCGAGCGCAGCGTGAGGGAGTTCATCGGGAGTCCCTGTCGAGCCGCGGGGTGCCGGAACGGATGGTGTCGGTGACCCGGCGATGCCAGGCGGGGTCGTCCCAGAACCCCAGGAAGTGGGGATGGCAGAAGTTGGCGCTGCACGAGAACGTGTAGCCCCTCCTGGCGGCCAGCTCGTTGGCGAGTTCGGCGGTCTCGCGGTGGACGTCCCAGCCCAGCAGCGGGTGGTCGAGCCAGTTCACCATGCCCCAGCCCTCGGTCTGCCCGACGTGCAGGCCGTACTGCCTGGCGGCCCGCACGACCCTGTCGATCTGCTCCTCGAACTTCGCCGTCCACTCGCCGCGACGCTCGCGCCAGGCGCCGAGCACCGCGTCCCAGGTCTTGTCGTAGTCGTAGTCCTGCGGGATCAGCCGGCTGTTCTCCAGATACGCATTGCCGCCGCGCACCACCTTGAACAGCTCGCTGGGCTGGCCGTGGCGTTCGATGGTGGACGCGTAGTCGCTCACCTCCGAGAAGCCCGGCAGGTAGTTCAGCCAGATGTGGACGTCGAGGAAGTCGAGCACCCCGAGGTCGAGGCCCTCCCAGTAGCGCTCGAACCCTTCGAAGGTGAAGCTCGCCGAGATCGACAGTTCCGGCCACCTGGCGCGCAGCCGCTCGATGGCGGACGACAGGAAGTCCCACAGGAAGTCGCGCTGGCGGGTGTTGAGGCCGCCGCCCGGCCCGGGCGGGTACGCCATCGTCGCCACCGTCCTGTGCAGCCAGGTGAAGACGTGGCCGTTCGGGTACTCGTTGAGGATGTCGAGGTACGCGACGGTGTCCATCAGGCCGTTGGCCTCGACGAACTCCAGCGTCTCCGTCCACACCCTGACGAACTCGTCCAGCCCTTCGATCTGCTCGTTGCGCCGGTCGTCGGTCGGCTTGAACCAGGTCGACAGCCCTGCCTTCACCCCGTGCTCGCGGCAGGCGGTGAGGAACTCCACGAGCGCCCGGCGCGGTTCGATGTACATCGTCCACGGATTGCCCCACATGCCGAACCCGTAGAACTGCGGGAACTGGTTGGGGACGTCCTTGAAACGCTCGACCAGCACGCCGTCCGGGCCCCGCGCGATCAGGTGGGGGAAGACGTCAATGCGGACGCTGTCGTAGCCCCGCTCGACCAGTTCGGCGAGCGCCGTGTTCCAGTCCTCGAAGCCGCCGCCCCGGTAGCGGCGACGGATCCAGGACGAGTCCCACATCGTGATGGCGAGGGGCTTGGAGAAGGTGTCAAGAGTCTTCATGTCTCTCCTGGTCATTTGCCGATGCCGGCGGTGAGGCCGTCGATGACCTGCCGGGTGGCGAGGATGAACAGCACCAGCAGCGGGATGGTCGCTATCACGAGCCCGGCGAACAGCGACGCCCAGTCGGTGGCGTACTCGCCGAAGAAGGTGGTCAGCCCGACGCCGAGGGTGTACTTCTGCCGCGACCTGAGCATCACCAGCGGCATCAGGAAGTCGTTCCAGATCGGGACGAACCTGAAGATCAGCACGGTGGCGACCGCCGGGCGGACGAGCGGGAGCATCACCCGGAGGAACACCGTCACGTGGCTCGCGCCGTCGATCAGCGCCGCCTCGTTGAGTTCCGCGGGCAACTGCCTGAAGAACGATACGAGGATGAACGTCATGAACGGGATGCCGTTGGCCGCGTAGATCAGGACGAGGCTCAGCGGGGAGTCGATGAGGTGCAGCCAGTCCATGAGGTAGAACATCGGCAGGATCGCCAGCATGAACGGGATGAGCAACCCGGTCATGAAGAGGCTCTCGATCAGCGCGCGGCCCCTGAACCGCCACCGCGCCAGCGCGTAGGCGGCCGGCACCGCGACCAGCGTCGACAGCGCGAGCGCGCTGACGGTGACGATGACCGAGTTCACGACGTAGGTCGCGAAGGACGCCCGCGTCCACGCGTTGAAGTAGTTCTCCAGCGTCGGGTTGACGGGGATCGGCCACGGATTGGTGGCGATGTCGAGGTAGCTGCGGAAGGAGTTCCCCACCATGGTGAGCAGCGGGATCATCGAGATCGCCGCGTAGAGCCACAGGACGAGCATGATCGCCGTCGACTGCGGCGAACGCTGGCGGCGGGCTCGCCGCGGGAGGGTTGCTGTCGTCACTGGAGACGCTCCTCGTAGGCACGGAGCGCGCGCGTCGCTATCAGCGCCCCTCCCAGGATGAACAGGAAGAGCAGGGTGGCGATGGCCGACGAGACTCCCAGCGCATTGCTCGCCCCCGACTGGAAGGACGACCTGTAGAACAGCAGGGCGAGCACGTCGGTCCCGCCGGCGGGCGACCCTGTTGCACCGCCGAGCGCGTACGGCAAGGTGAAACTCTCCATGGACGAGATGAACGTCAGGATCGACACGGTCCCGATGGCAGGGGTGAGCAGCGGCAGGGAGATGAACCTGAACCGCTTCCAGCCGCCGGCGCCGTCGATGGACGCAGCTTCCAGGACGTCGGGCTGCAGGCCGCCGAGGGCCGCTCCGTAGAGCAGGATCGGGAACCCTATCCACTGCCAGACTGTGACGAGGATCAGCGTCGGCAGCGCGAGGTTGGGAGCGCCGAGCCAGGGCAGGGCCAGGTGCCCCAGCCCGGCGGCCTTGAGCAGTGCGTTCACCGGGCCGAAGGTCGGCGAGAGCAGCAACGTCCACAGGTAGCCGACGACCAACGGGCTGACCAGGTAGGGCGTCGTGTACAGCACCTGGAAGACCCGCCGCAGCCGGCCCAGCTTCTGGAGCTGCACCGCCAGGAACATCCCCAGCGAGTTCTGCAGGACGAGCGCCCCGACGAGGATCGCGATGTTGTGGGCGAAGGCCCGCGGCAGGTGCTGGACGTACGGCTGCTCGGTGAAGAGCACCACGAAGTTGTGGAACCAGTTGAAACCGACGAGGTTCACACCGCCCCGGAACTCGAACAGCGAGTAACCGAGGGCGGCGACGATCGGGTACAGCAGGATGACCGTGAAGAGCACGAAGGCTGGGAGGACGAAGAGCGCGACGATGGGTGCCGGCACCCGGCTCGCCGCCGACGCGCTCTTCACGGTCCGTACTGCCGTCCTTGTCCGGAACAGACTCACTTGTAGTCGGCCGGGTCGAACCAGGCGTCGATGCCGTTCTGGATGGCTTCGGCGGCCTGCTGTGCGTTCTCCTGCCCGAGCCAGACCTTCTGCATCTCCTCGCCGTAGACGTCCGTGCCCCACGGAGTCCCGTATCGCAGGTAGGCCGCGCCCAGGTAGGTGGACGGGTTCTTGAGGTAGCGCTCATACATCTCCGAGATATGGGCGTTCTCAAGCTTCACGCCGTCGCGGGCCGGGATGGTGCCCATCGCGTTGGCGTAGAGGTTCGCGAAATCGGTGGACGCCAGCCAGTTGATCAGGACGCGTGCCTGCTCGGGGTGCTCGCTGCGCTTCGACAGTGCCCAACCGCCGTCGGCGTACGCGACGGTGACCTCCTTGCTGGGCCAGTCGGGGTTCACCGGGGTGTTGAAGGTGCCGTAGTCGAGATCGGCGCCGAGGTTGGCGAAGCCCGCCACCTGCCAGGTTCCGGACGGGAACATCGCCACCTGACCGGTGGAGAACAGGGTGACCGCCTCGTCCAGGGTGACGGACGTGACGTTCTCGTTGAGGTACGGCTGCAGGTCGGCCATGAGCTGGATGGCGGCCACGTTGTTCGGGTCGGTCAGATCGGCTTTACCGGTGATCAGCTTCTTGGCGAACTCGTCGCCCCCGCGCCTGGCATTGCCGAAGATCTCACCCGCGAGGGAGGTCTGTGCCGCCACCGCGCCGGGCATCGCGATGGGGGTCACGCCCGCGGCCTTGAGCTTCTCGCACGCCTTGAGGAACTCGTCCCAGGTGGTCGGGACCGTCACGCCCTTGTCGGCGAAGATCTTCTTGTTGTAGTAGATCTGCGCGGTCTGGACGCCCTGGGGCACCGCGTAGCGCTTGCCGTCGCTGCGGCTGGAAGCGCCCGTGAGCGCGAGCTCGGAGAAGCCCGACCAGTCAGTGACGACGTCGTCGAGCGGTTCGAGGTTGCCGCTGTCGGCGAAGCTGGTGATGACGCCGTAGGAGCGGATGGCCGCGACGTCCGGCCCACCCGAGCCCGCGAGACCCGTGGTCAGCAGCGTCTGGTAGTCCTTGTCGGGCTGGACGAGCACCTCGACCTGGATGTCGCTGTGCGCCTTCTCGAAGGCATCGATGATGCCCCCTTCGAACGCCTCCCTGGCCTCATTGCTCCACGTCCAGATCGTCAGCGTGACGGGTTCGGACGGGGCTCCGG
>JAEWIK010000255.1 GCA_023387135.1 Actinomycetes bacterium
TAGGAGAACTTGACAGTGCTGCCGACCTTGAGGCTGCCCGAGTCCGGCTGCTCCTCGCCGATGATCATCTTGAACAGCGTCGTCTTGCCGACGCCGTTGGGGCCGATGATGCCGACGATGCCGGCCCGCGGCAGGGTGAAGCTCAGGTTCTCGATGAGCACCCTGTCGCCGAAGCCCTTGGTGAGCTTGGTCGCCTCGAGGACGTCAGAGCCCAGGCGCGGGCCCGGCGGGATGTTGATCTCGGCGAGATCGACCGCGCGGTTCCGCTCGGCCTCGGCGGCGAGTTCCTCATAGCGGGCGAGGCGGGCGCGGTTCTTCGCCTGCCGGGCCTTGGGGTTCGAGCGCACCCACTCCAGTTCCTTCTCGAGGATCTTGGCGCGCTTGGCGTCCTTCTTGCCCTCGATCTGCAGCCTGGAGCGCTTGGTCTCCAGGTAGGTGGAGTAGTTGCCCTCGTAGGGGTGCAACTGCCCGCGGTCGATCTCGCAGATCCACTCCGCGACGTTGTCGAGGAAGTAGCGGTCGTGGGTGACGGCGAGCACGGCGCCCGGGTACGACTTGAGGTGGCCCTCCAGCCAGTTCACGCTCTCGGCGTCGAGGTGGTTGGTGGGCTCGTCGAGCAGCAGCAGGTCGGGCTGCTGCAGCAGCAGCTTGCACAGGGCGACGCGGCGTCGCTCGCCACCGGAGAGCACGTCGACTATCGCGTCCGGCGGCGGGCACTGCAGGGCGTCCATCGCCTGTTCGAGCTGGGCGTCGAGGTCCCACGCCTGGCGATGGTCGAGCTCGACCTGAAGCTCGCCCATCTCGGCGAGCAGCGCGTCGAAGTCGGCGTCCGGATCGGCCATGGCCTCGGAGATCTCGTTGTACCGGTGGAGCAGGCCCTTGGTCTCGGCGACCGCCTCCTCGATGTTCTCCAGGACGGTCTTGCCCTCGGTGAGCGGGGGCTCCTGCAGCAGGATGCCCACCGACTTGTTCTTGGCCAGCATCGCGTCGCCGTTGTCGGGACGCAGCAGCCCCGCCATCAGCTTGAGCATGGTCGACTTGCCGGCGCCGTTGGGTCCCACCACGCCGATCTTCGCGCCCTCGAAGAACGACAGCGTGACGTTGTCCAGCACGAGCTTCTCGCCCAGCTTCTTGCGGACGTTGTGCATGGTGAACACGAATTCAGGCATGGGTATCTTTCGACTCAGAAGTGCGGCGCCACAAGTATGCCAGCCTACGGGACCCGTCCCGGCTGGCGGCGGCGGGTCAGACGGTGCTGGGCTGGCGCACGCCGCACGGGCTGGCGTCCACGACGGCCTGCATGGCCCTGCCCAGAGCCTTGAAGTCCTCCGCGCAGATCGGGTCGACGAGGATCTCCCGCACCGACTCGACGTGGTAGGGAGCCGCCCTGACGAGGAGTTCCCAGCCGGCGTCTGTGAGGGTCGCCATCACGCCCCTGCGGTCGCCGGGACAGGCTGCTCGCGCCACGAGCCCCTTGTACTCCATGCGCGTCACGGTGTGGGTCAGCCGCGAGCGGGACTGCCGCACCTTGTCCGCGAGTTCCGACATGCGCAGTTTCCGGTCGGGCGATTCCGAGAGGTGCACCATGATCTCGTACTCGCCGAGATCGAGGTCGAACGAGCGCAGGGCAGCGTCGAGGTGCTCGTTGATGCGGCTCACGGCGTTGAGGTACGCGCGCCACACCTCCTGCTGGTCCTGGCTCAACCAGCGCGGTTCCTCGATGGTCCTCACCCGGGATACTGTAGTGCTTGGAAGTTGACGATTCAACTTGATTTCTCCGGCGCGCCGGGACGAGTCACTTTCCGCGGACGGCCGGCCGCGGCTAGGGTCGTCGGTCAAGGGGGTGCCCAGTGCCAGTGCACCGCCTCAGGCACGGGTTGGAGTGCCTGTCCCACGAATGAGGAATCAGCCAATGACCGACAGTGAGGCCGAAGTCCAGACGATCCTTGCCGGCAAGCCCACGACAGTGGGAGGCATGCTGGCCTGGCGGGTGGAGCAGACCCCCGACAAGGAGGCATTCCGGTTTCGGGACGCCGATGAGAAGTGGCAGTCGCTCACCTGGAAGCAGACGCAGGAGCGCGTTCACACCGTCGCCGCCGCGCTCCTCTCGCTCGGGTTGGAGCGCGAGCAGCGGGTCGCCATCGTGGGCAGCACGCGCATCGAGTGGATCCTCGCCGACTTCGGCGTCAACGTCGCGGGCGGCGCCACCACGACCATCTACCCCAACACCCAGGGCGCCGACTTCGAACACATCATCACCGACTCCGAGGCTGTCGTCCTCGTGGCGGAGAACGACGTCCAACTGGCCAAGCTCGACGCCTCGGCGGCGGCCAAGGCGCAGATCCGCGTCGTCGTCCTCATGGACGGCGAGGGGGACGGCGAACGCGTCCTGTCCTGGGCACAACTCCTCGAACGCGGCAAGGCGCTGCAGGCACAGGACACCGAGGCCGTGTCCCGGGCCATGGCCGCCCTCGACGGTGACAGCCTCTCGACGCTGATCTACACCTCGGGCACCACCGGCCTCGCCAAGGGCGTCGAACTCGTCCACAGGTCGTGGGCCTACGAGGGCTTCGCCGTCGACACCCTCGAGATCATCGACGCCAACGCGCTGCAGTACCTGTGGCTGCCGTTGTCGCACGTCTTCGGCAAGTGCCTGCTGGCCTGCCAGGTGGCGATCGGTTTCGCCTCGGCGGTGGACGGCAGGATCGACAAGATCGTGCAGGGGCTCGGAGAGGTCAGCCCGACCTTCATGTGCGGTGCTCCGAGGATCTTCGAGAAGGTCCGCGCCGCCGTGCTGCTCTCGTCCCCGCGCGGCGGCATCAAGGGCAGGATCGCCCGCTGGGCGTTCGCCGTCGGGCGCGCCAGCCGCGAGTACAGGCTGGCCGGCAAGCCGCTGCCGCCCGCGATGAGGCTCGCCTACACGGTGGCCGACCACCTCGTCTTCAGCAAGCTGAAGGAACGGGTGGGCGGCAACATCAACTTCTTCATCTCCGGCTCCGCCAAGCTCAGCGCGCAGGTGCAGGCCTGGTTCTACTCGGCGGGGCTGCTGGTGGTCGAGGGGTACGGGCTCACCGAGACCTCGGCCGTCACGTGCGTCAACCTCCCGGTCGCACCGCGCTTCGGCACGGTCGGCCCGGCCATCCCCGGCACGATGCTCAAGATCGCCGACGACGGCGAGGTGCTGGTCAAGGGCCCGGGCGTGATGCGCGGCTACCACAACGACCCCGAGCGCACCGCCGAGGTGATCACCGACGGCTGGTTCCACACCGGTGACATCGGCAAGCTCGACGCCGACGGCTACCTCACGATCACCGACCGCAAGAAGGACCTCATGAAGACCTCCGGCGGCAAGTACGTCGCGCCGGCGAAGGTCGAGAGCGTCATCGCGGCGACGATTCCGTACGTGTCGCAGGTGGTCGCCGTCGGCGACGGGCGCAAGTTCATCTCGGCGCTGCTCACGATGGACGCCGACAACCTCGCCAAGTGGGCGGCGCGCAAGGACCTCGGGAACCTCTCCTACGAGGAACTCACGCAGCGGCCCGAGTTGCGGCAGACCATCGAGCGGTTCATGGCCTCGGCCAACGCCAAGCTCGAACGCTGGGAGACGGTCAAGAAGTTCATCATCCTGCCGCAGGAACTCACCGTCGACGACGGCGGCGTGACGCCGAACATGAAGATCCGCCGCGCGGCGGTCGCGTCCCGCTACGAAGCCGAGATCGAGGAGCTGTACGCCGACGACGTGGTCGAGGCGTGATCGGGTTCGTCGCCGAGGTACCGCTGCGCTGGTCTGATCTCGACGCCCAGGGGCACGTCAACAACGCCGAGGTCGCCGACTACCTGCAGGAGGCCCGCGTCGCCTTCCTGCTGTCGGGTGACAACGCGCACCTGCTCGGCTCGTCGAGCATCGTCGTGTGTCACCAGGTCGAGTTCCTGAGGCCGATCGTCTACTCGGTGAAGCCGGCCGAGGTGGAGGTGCGGGTGGGTCAGGTGGGCGCCGCCACCATCAACCTCGGCTACAAGGTGCGTCACGGAGGCGTGCTCGCCGCCCGCGCCAGGACGCAACTCGCCATCGTCAAGGGCGGCAGGCCGCGCCGGATGACGGCGGCGGAGCGGGAGTGGTTCGCGTCCCGCTCGGTGCCGCTCGGCCCGCTGCGCGACCTGGGGAACTGGAGCGTCGGCGAGCGGGCGCACGTCCACGACCTGCAGGTGCGCTGGTCGGACCTCGACCCCTACCGCCACGTCAACAACGTCAAGGCGTTCGACTTCGTGGCCGAGGCGCGCAACCGGCTCAACCCCGACGGAGAGCTGCGCTCCCGCATGGAGGTCGCCGCCCAGGAGTCGACGACCTGGATGGTGGCGAGGCAGGACGTCCGCTACCACGCCGAGATCACGCACAGGCTGGAGCCCTATCGGGTCCGCACCGCCTACGCGTCGGTCGGCAACACCTCGATGACCCTCGTCGGCCAGGTGGAGGACCCGCTCGACGGCAGGCTGCTCGTCAGGACCGTCACAGTCCTCGTCCACGGCGATGCGCAGGGACGTCCGATCCCCGTCCCGCCCGCTGCCCACCGCGGGCTGGAGGTGTGGCCCGCGCTCCGGCAGGAGTAGCTGTCACCGGGTGTAGGTGACCTTGCCCGCCCAGACTGTCGTCACGACCGGGTCGGGCAGGTCCCGCCCGTGGTAAGGGTTGTTGCGGGAGCGGGACGCCGAGGCGTCCCTGTCCACCACCGCGCGTGCCGTGGGATCCACCAGGACGAGGTTCGCCGGCTCCCCGGGCGCGAGCGGACGGCCCTGGCCCCGCAGCCTGCCGATCCGTGCCGGCGCCGCCGACATGCGCTCGACGAGGGTGGGCCAGTCCATCCGTCCGGAGTTCACCATGACCTCCACGACGACGGCCAGCGCCTGCTCCAGCCCGAGCATGCCCGGCAGGGCGACGTCGAACGGGTGGTCCTTGTCCTGGCGCGCGTGCGGGGCGTGGTCGGTGGAGACCGCGTCGATGGTGCCGTCGGCGAGCGCCTCCCTGACAGCGTCGAGGTGCTCGGACGTCCGCAGCGGCGGGTTCACCTTGAAGGTGGTGTCGAAGCCCTCCACCAGCGGGGTGTCGAGCAGCAGGTGGTGGGGTGTCACCTCGGCGGTCACCTTGATGCCGCGGGCCTTCGCCCACCGGATCACCTCGACGCTCTCGGCGGTCGACACGTGGCAGACGTGCAGCCTGGCTCCGGCGAGTTCTGCGAGCTGCACGTCGCGAGCCACGATGACGCTCTCGGCCTGGGACGGCCAGCCCGGCAGCCCCAGCTTTCCGGAGATCTCCGACTCGTGGCAGCACGCGCCGGGCCCGGCCAGCCGGGGATCCTGCGAGTGCTGGGCTATCACGCCGTCGTACGACCTCACGTAGGTCAGCGCGCGCCGCATGAGCAGGGAGTCAGAGACGCACCGTCCGTCGTCGGAGAACACCCTCACAGCGGCCCTGGATGACGCCATCAGCCCCAGTTCGGCGAGTTCCTCGCCGGCCAGGCCCTTCGTGACGGCGCCGACAGGCACGACCTGGCAGTTGCCCTGGCGCTCGCCGAGCGCGAGCACGTACTCGGCGGCCTCGGCGGTGTCGGTCACGGGGTCGGTGTTCGCCATGGCGTGGACGGCGGTGAACCCGCCGCGGGCGGCGGCGGCGGTGCCGGTCGCGACAGTCTCGGCGTCCTCCCGTCCCGGCTCCCGCAGATGGGTGTGGAGGTCGACCAGCCCCGGCAGTGCCAGCAGGCCGTCGGCGTCGATCCGTTCGGCGTCGGCAGTCGCGTCCGAGGGATCGGCGAACACCCCGCCGGCGACGTAGAGGTCGCCGTGGCTGCCGTCGGCGAACCGGGCCCCCGTGATCAGTAGCGGTCTCACGCTTCCACTCCTTCGTCCGACCCGCCGAGCAGGTGGTACAGCACGCTCATCCTGACGGCGACGCCCGCCGCCACCTGCTCCAGCACGAGCGAGTTGTAGGCGTCCGCGGCCTCGGACGAGATCTCGACACCGCGGTTCATCGGGCCGGGGTGGCAGATCGCCGCGCCGTCCTTCATGCGCCGCAGCCTGTCGAGGGTGAGGCCGTAGCCGTCGGAGTACTCCCGCGGGGTGGGGAAGAAGCCGCCCGCCATCCGCTCCCGCTGGACGCGCAGCATCATGACGACGTCCGCGTCGCCCACCACCTCGTCGAAGTCGGAGGTGACGTCGCAGCCCCACGTCTCGACCCCGGTGGGCAACAGGGTGGGAGGCGCGACGAGCACCACCTCGCCGCCCAGCGTGCGCTGCAGCAGCACGTTGCTCCTGACGACCCGCGAGTGCAGCAGGTCGCCGACGATGGCGATCCGCTTGCCCGCGAAGCCCTCGTCGCCCAGTTCGCGGAAGTGCCGCCGCATCGCGTACGCGTCGAGCAGTGCCTGGGTCGGGTGCTCGTGGGCGCCGTCCCCGGCGTTGACGACGTGCGCCTTGACCCAGCCTGCGGCCTGCGCCACCGCTCCGGAGGAGGGATGACGGATGACGAACGCGTCCACGCCCATCGCGTCGAGGGTCAGCATGGTGTCCCGCAAGGACTCGCCCTTCGACACCGACGAACCCTTGGCCGAGACGTTGATGGTGTCGGCCGAGAGCCACTTGCCTGCGAGCTCGAACGAGCTGCGGGTGCGGGTCGAGTCCTCGAAGAAGACGTTGATGATGGTGCGGCCGCGCAGGGCGGGCAGCTTCTTGACCGGCCGGCTCTGCACCTGCTGCATCTGCTCGGCGAGGTCGAGGATCGCCTCGGCCTCGGCGAGGCTCAGGTCGCCGGCGCTCAACAGGTGTTTCACAGCGCGCCTCCGGACCGGCGTCCGATGGTGACCTCGTCGCCCCCGTCGGTCTCGG
>JAEWIK010000274.1 GCA_023387135.1 Actinomycetes bacterium
CGCACGTTCTCGCGCGAGGACGGCGACGAGCTGCCCGCGGGCGTCAACGAGCTGGTGCGCGTCTACGTCGCCCAGAAGCGCAAGATCTCGGACGGCGACAAGCTCGCCGGACGCCACGGCAACAAGGGCGTCATCTCGAAGATCCTGCCGGTGGAGGACATGCCCTTCTTGGAGGACGGCACCCCCGTCGACATCGTGCTGAACCCGCTCGGCGTCCCGTCCCGCATGAACGTGGGCCAGGTGCTGGAGACCCACCTCGGGTGGGTCGCCAAGACCGGCTGGGACATCGCTGACGTCGACGAGCCGTGGGCCAACCGCCTCAAGGACGTCGGCCTCACGCAGGTCCCCGGTGACTCCCGCCTCGCCACGCCCGTCTTCGACGGCGCCAACGAGGAGGAGATCGCGGGCCTGCTGGAGCACGGCCTGCCGCAGCGCGACGGCATGAAGCTCGTCGACGCCGGTGGCAAGGCAAGGCTGTTCGACGGTCGTACCGGCGAGCCGTACCCCGAGCGGGTCGGTGTCGGCTACATCTACATGCTGAAGCTGCACCACCTGGTGGACGACAAGATCCACGCCCGGTCGACGGGCCCGTACTCGATGATCACCCAGCAGCCGCTGGGCGGCAAGGCGCAGTTCGGCGGCCAGCGCTTCGGTGAGATGGAGGTGTGGGCCCTCAAGGCCTACGGCGCCGCCTGGGCACTGCAGGAGCTGCTGACCATCAAGTCCGACGACGTCCCCGGCCGCGTGAAGGTCTACGAGGCGATCGTGAAGGGCGAGAACATCCCCGAGCCCGGCATCCCCGAGTCCTTCAAGGTGCTGGTCAAGGAAATGAAGTCCCTGTGCCTGAACGTCGAGGTCCTCTCCTCTGACGGCACTGTGGTCGAACTGCGTGACTCGGAAGACGATTACCGCTCCGCCGAGGAGTTCGGGATCGACCTCTCCAGGCGCCCCGGCGCTGATTCCTTCCAGTCCATCGACGAAGTCTGAGCGGGACACTCCCCGAAGAAAGGGCACACAACGTGCTGGACGTGAACTTCTACGACGAGCTGCGCATCGGGCTGGCCACCGCCGACCAGATTCGCGAGTGGTCGCACGGCGAGGTCAAGAAGCCGGAGACGATCAACTACCGGACCCTGAAGCCGGAGCGCGACGGCCTGTTCTGCGAGAAGATCTTCGGTCCCACCAGGGACTGGGAGTGCTACTGCGGCAAGTACAAGCGGGTGCGCTTCAAGGGCATCATCTGCGAGCGCTGTGGCGTCGAGGTCACCAGGTCGAACGTGCGACGCGAGCGGATGGGCCACATCGAGCTCGCCGCCCCCGAGACCCACATCTGGTACTTCAAGGGCGTCCCGTCCCGGCTGGGCTACCTGCTGGACGTCGCCCCGAAGGACCTGGAGAAGGTCATCTACTTCGCGGCCTACATGATCACCTCGGTGGACGAGGAGGCGCGTCACCGCGACCTGCCGTCGCTCGAGGCGAAGGTCGAGGTCGAGCGCAAGCAGCTCGAACAGCGTCGTGACGTCGAGGTGGAGACCCGCCTGCAGAAGCTCGAGGAAGACCTCAAGCAGCTGGAGGAGGAAGGCGCCAAGGCCGACATCAAGAAGCGCGTGCGCGAGTCCGGCGAGCGCGAGATCAAGCAGGTGCGCGACCGCGCCCAGCGCGACCTCGACAGGCTGGACGCCGTCTGGAGCAGGTTCAAGGGCCTCAAGGTCCAGGACCTCGAGGGCGACGAGATCCTGTATCGCGAGATGAAGACCCGCTTCGGCAAGTACTTCGAGGGCTTCATGGGCGCCGAGGCGATCAAGAAGCGCCTCGCCACCTTCGACCTGGCCGCCGAGGCCGACGACCTGCGCAACATCATCCAGACCGGCAAGGGCCAGCGGAAGACGCGCGCCCTGAAGCGGCTGAAGGTCGTCGCGGCGTTCCTCAACACCACCAACAGCCCGCTGGGCATGGTGCTGGACGCCGTCCCCGTCATCCCGCCGGACCTGCGTCCGATGGTGCAGCTGGACGGCGGTAGGTTCGCCACCAGCGACCTGAACGACCTCTACCGCCGCGTGATCAACCGGAACAACCGCCTCAAGCGACTGCTCGACCTCGGCGCTCCCGAGATCATCGTCAACAACGAGAAGCGGATGCTCCAGGAGGCCGTCGACTCGCTGTTCGACAACGGCCGCCGCGGCCGTCCCGTCACCGGGCCGGGCAACCGTCCGCTCAAGTCGATCTCCGACATGCTCAAGGGCAAGCAGGGCCGGTTCCGCCAGAACCTGCTCGGCAAGCGCGTCGACTACTCGGGCCGTTCGGTCATCGTGGTCGGCCCGCAGCTCAAGCTGCACCAGTGCGGCCTGCCGAAGAACATGGCGCTGGAGCTGTTCAAGCCGTTCGTCATGAAGCGGCTGGACGACCTGAACCTCGCGCAGAACATCAAGAGCGCCAAGCGGATGGTCGAGCGCCAGCGTCCGGTCGTGTGGGACGTCCTCGAAGAGGTCATCTCCGAGCACCCCGTGCTGCTGAACCGTGCACCTACCCTGCACCGCCTCGGCATCCAGGCTTTCGAGCCGCAGCTCATCGAAGGCAAGGCGATCCAGCTCCACCCGCTGGTCTGCACCGCCTTCAACGCCGACTTCGACGGCGACCAGATGGCAGTCCACCTGCCGCTGTCGGCGGAGGCGCAGGCCGAGGCCCGCATCCTGATGCTGTCCACCAACAACATCCTGAAGCCGGCTGACGGGCGTCCCGTCACGCTGCCGACCCAGGACATGGTGATCGGGCACTACTTCCTCACGCTGCAGCAGGAGAACCTGCCGGGCGAGGGGAGGGCCTTCTCCTCGGTCTCCGAGGCGATCATGGCCTTCGACCGCGGCGAGCTCGGCATCGGCGCCCCCTGCCGGATCAGGTTCACCGACGTCGTGCCCCCGGCGGGCATCGAGGTGCGTGCCGACGGCAGCGTGCTGCTGGAGACGACGCTCGGTCGCGCCCTCTTCAACGAGGCGCTGCCCGAGGACTACCCGTACGTGAACGTCGAGGTGGGCAAGAAGAAGCTGGGCGAGATCGTCAACGACCTCGCCGAGCGCTACCCGAAGGTTCAGGTCGGCGTCACCCTCGACAAGCTGAAGGATCTCGGCTTCAAGTGGGCCACCCGCTCGGGTGTCACGGTGTCGATCGCCGACGTCCAGACCCCGCCGAGCAAGCCGGAGATCCTCGCCGGCTACGAGGCGAGGGCGTCCAAGATCACCAAGCAGTACGAGCGTGGCAAGGTGACCGACGAAGAGCGGCACCAGGAGCTCGTCCAGCTGTGGACGGACGCGACCGCCGAACTGACGGCGGCCATGGAGGCGAACTTCACGAAGAACAACCCGATCTTCATGATGGTCCACTCCGGCGCCCGAGGGAACATGACCCAGATGCGCCAGATCGCCGCCATGCGAGGCCTGGTGGCCAACCCGAAGGGCGAGATCATCGCCCGGCCCATCAAGTCGAACTTCCGCGAAGGCCTCTCGGTGCTGGAGTACTTCATCTCCACCCACGGTGGTCGTAAGGGACAGGCAGACACCGCGCTGCGGACCGCCGACTCCGGTTACCTCACCAGGCGCCTGGTCGACGTCTCGCAGGACGTCATCATCCGCGAGGAGGACTGCGGCACCGAGCGCGGCCTGACCAAGGTCATCGCCGCCGAGGGCAAGGGCGGCAAGCTCGTCGCCGCCCGCAACATCGAGACCGCCGTCTACGCCCGCACGCTGGCGTCCGACGTCGTGACCGAGGACGGCAAGGTCCTGCTGAAGGCCGGCGTCGACCTGGGCGACGTGAACATCAAGAAGCTGCTGAAGAACGGTGTCACCGAGGTCAAGGTCCGTTCGGTCCTGACCTGTGAGGCCGCCACCGGCACCTGCGCGATGTGCTACGGACGTTCGCTGGCCAGCGGCAAGCTGGTCGACGTGGGCGAGGCGGTCGGTATCGTCGCCGCCCAGTCCATCGGTGAGCCCGGCACCCAGCTGACGATGCGTACCTTCCACACCGGTGGTGTGGCGGGTGACGACATCACGCAGGGTCTTCCCCGTGTTGTCGAGCTCTTCGAGGCTCGCCAGCCCAAGGGCAAGGCGCCGATCGCCGAGGCGGCGGGCAGGGTGTCCATCGTGGACGCCGAGCGCTCGCGGAAGCTGGTCATCGTCCGTGATGACGGCGAGCCCGACCTGGAGTACGTGCTCCCGCGCCGGGTCCGCCTGGAGTGGGAGGACGCCGCCGGCGGCCGCCACTCGATCGGCGACGGCGACCACGTGCAGGCGGGGCAGCAGCTCTACGCCGGCACGCCGGATCCGCAGGACGTCCTGCGGGTGTCGGGCCTCCGCAAGGTGCAGGAACACCTGGTCGAGGAGGTGCAGGCCGTGTACCGGACGCAGGGCGCTCCGATCCACGACAAGCACATCGAGATCATCATCCGGCAGATGCTGCGGCGGATCACCGTCATCGAGTCGGGCGACACCTCGATGCTCCCCGGCGAGCTGATCGACAGGAACAGCTTCGAGGCCGAGAACCGGCGCATGGTGACCGAGGGCCTGACCCCGGCCCAGGGTCGTCCGGTGCTCATGGGCATCACCAAGGCCTCGCTGGCGACCGAGTCGTGGCTCTCGGCGGCCTCCTTCCAGGAGACCACCAAGGTGCTCACCGACGCGGCCATCCACGCCAAGTCCGACTCTCTCGTCGGTCTGAAGGAGAACGTCATCCTCGGCAAGCTGATCCCGGCGGGTACCGGTCTCGACCGTTACCGCAACATCCGGGTGGAGCCGACCGCCGAGGCCAGGGCAGCCGCCTACGACCTCTCCTACGATCCCTACGACTACGACCTGAACGTCGGCGGCAGCGGTCTTCCGCTGGACGAGTTCGACACTGGCGAACTCCGCTGACCCAACAAGGCGAGGGG
>JAEWIK010000371.1 GCA_023387135.1 Actinomycetes bacterium
CCCTGGCACCGGGCAGGCGCTCGGCGAGCAGGTCGAGCGGCACTGTGTCGTCGTTGCTGATGACGGCGATGCGCGGGTTCATGCGAGTTCCTCCTGGCGAGAAGGTTACCCAGCCTCCGTCAGTAGCCCAGGTAGCGACCAGGCTTGTGGTTGAGGGCGAGGACGAGGTTGAGCACCACCGCGCCGGCCGCGGACAGCAGCACCATGATCGGGCTGACGACGGCGAAGGCGCACAGGATCACCGCGAGGTCCAGCCCCATCTGCACGTAGCCCGCCGACGCCCCCAGCCGTTCCTGCGCGATCAGGGCGAGGATGTTGAACCCACCGAGGCTGGAGCGGTGCCGGAACAGCACGAGGATGCCCACGCCCGCGAGCAGGTTGCCGAGCAGGACCGCCCACCAGGGTTCGGGGACGAGCGGCCCCAGCAGCGCCGGCTCCCACGAGGACACCAGGGACACGCCGCAGACCGCGACGAGGCTGCGCAGGGTGAACTTCCAGCCCTTCACGCGGATCGCCAGCACGAAGAACGGCAGGTTGACGAGGACGAACAGCACGCTGAAGTGCCAGCCCGTCGCGTAGCTCAGCAGGAGGGAGAGTCCCGCCGTCCCGCCTGTCACGGCCTGGACGGTGTGCAGCAGGTAGAGCCCCACCGAGGTGACGACGACTCCCGTGACCAGGCCCGAGACGTCCTCGACGACAGTGTGGCGCAGTTCGAGCGCGCCCGGCTCCGTCACTGCGCCCCGAACCCGGCGCGCTCGGCCAGCACGGCGAGCACGCGGTCGTTGGTGGCCGGATCGGCGAGGGTGATCCTCACCCCGTCCCCGGCGTAGCCGCGCACGAGGATGTCGGCGGCGTCGAAGGCCTCCATCAGTTCCTGCAGCAGGGCGTCCCCGGCGCGCAACCAGACGAAGTTGGCGGCGCTGTCGGGCGTCGTCCAGCCCGCCGAGCGCAGCGCGGCTAGGACGCGTTCCCGCTCGGACACGACCCGCGCTGCCCGTTCCAGGACGACGTCGGTCGCGGCGAGCGCGGCGATGCCGGCGGCCTGCGCGACCGAACTGACGCCGAACGGGATGGCGGTCCTGCGCAGCGCCTCGGCGAGGTCCGGCCGCGCCAGCGCATAGCCGACGCGCAGGCCCGCCAGCCCGTAGGCCTTGGAGAGGGTCCGCAGCAGGCACAGGTTGGGATGGCGCGCCAGCAGGGCGATGCTCGCCGTCCCTGACGGGTCGGGGGTGTACTCGCCGTACGCCTCGTCGAGCACCACCAGGACGTGGGACGGCACCGCCGCCAGGAACTGCTCGACCTCCGCCGTGGCCAGCCGGACGCCCGTGGGGTTGTTGGGCGAGCAGAGCAGGACGACCTTCGTGCGGTCCGTGACGGCGGCCGCCATGGCAGGCAGGTCGTGGCTCTCGTCAGGCAGCAGCGGCACGCGGACGGCCTCGGCTCCGGCGATCGCCGTCAGGATGGGATAGGCCTCGAAGCTCCGCCAGGCGAAGACGACCTCGTCACCGGCGTCGCAGAGGGCTGCTATGGCCTGCTGCAGCACTGCGACGCTGCCGGGCCCGACAGCGACCATGTCGGCGTCGACGCCCGCGTGCGTGGCGATCGCCTCCCGCAACGCCGTGGCACCCATGTCGGGATAGCGGTTCGCCCGCGCCGCCTGCTCCGCGATGGCCTCCACCACACCCGGCAACGGCGGTTCATGGCTCTCGTTGGACGCGAGCGCTGCGGTGGAGAGCGCCAGCGCCCGCCGCCCGGCGACGTAGCCGGGCAGGCCGGTGATCACCGTGCGCGGCAGGACATGGGAAGCCTCGGTCACCCGCGCATCTTCTCACCGAACCGGCGCCGGCGAACTCACTGTCCGATGAGGTCGAAGCGCCTGGTGACCCTGTGCCGGGGGCCGCCGCGGGTCAGTTCGGAGTCGATCAGCACGAAGTCGGAGACGTGCCAGGAGAACGCGGGGAACGAGTCGACGACCTGCAGCCAGCGCCTGGCGAGCACTCCCCTGTTGTGCCGGGCGAGGGTGAGATGGGGTTCGTAGCGTCCGCCCTCGACGGCGATCCCCGACCGTTGCGCGGCGGTCCTGCACCGGAGGGCGAGCTGTTCGAGGGCGTCGGATCCCGCCCCGACGCCCAGCCAGATCACCCTCGCCGCGTCGGGGTGCGGGTAGCAGCCGGCGCCGTCGAGGGTGACGTCGAAACCGGGATTGCGCGCCGCCACGACCTCCAGTCGCTGGGTGAGGTCGTCGGCGCGCTCGTCGTCCACTGCCCCGAGGAAGGCCAGCGTCAGGTGCCAGTGCTCGGGTGCGGTCCACCTGACGTCGGGGCTCGCCTCCCGCCGCGGGTCGACGAAAGCGTCCAGGCCCTCGGCCACGTCACGCGGCAGGCGGACGGCGAGGAAGAGTCGATTCGGCATGGTCGTCTCACGCTAGCGCGAGGGTCAGGAATAGTCAGCAGTCCGGTTATCGTTGAAGCCTCAACAGTTAAAAGCACAACTTTCGGAGACTCGATGACCACTTCTACCCAGCTCGAGAACGCCGCGGCCCAGGAGATCTTCCACTCGGCCCACACCGCCTACCGATTCACCGACGAACCGGTCTCCGACGAACAACTCCACACCATCTACGACCTGTCGAAGTTCGCCCCCACCGCCATCAACGCCCAGCCGCTGCGCGTCACCTTCCTGCGGACGCCCGAGGCCAAGG
>JAEWIK010000088.1 GCA_023387135.1 Actinomycetes bacterium
TGCCCGGCGCCCGCGGGCGACCGGGGGGGGGGGGCGGTCCTGGTGTCGCGGCGGCTGGAACTCCCGGTCCCGCAACTGGTCGTCGAGGATCCGCTGACCGCGCTCGCCGCGCTCGCGTCCGCCCTCGTCAGGCACGCGAAGGCGGACGGGCTGCGGACGGTGGCGCTCACCGGCTCGTCGGGCAAGACCAGCACGAAGGACCTGCTCGCGGCGGTGCTGGGCGCTGCCGGGCCCGTGGTGGCTCCGGTCGGCTCCCAGAACAACGAGATCGGCGTCCCGCTCACCGCCGCCAGGGTCGAGGAGAAGACCCGCTTCCTCGTCAGCGAGATGGGTGCCCGGGGCCAGGGACACCTCACCGCGCTGTGCGCGATAGTGCCGCCGGACGTCAGCGTCGTCCTCAATGTCGGGCACGCCCACCTCGGCGAGTTCGGCTCGGTGGCCGCCATCGCGCAGGCGAAGGGCGAACTCGTCGAGGCGCTGCGGCCCGACGGCTGGGCGGTGCTCAACGCGGACGATCCTCGCGTCCTCGCCATGGCCGAGCGCACCTCGGCCCGCCTCGCGACCTTCTCCGTCCACGGCAGGCCGGCCCGCGGCACGGTGAGGGTGTGGGCGACCGACGTGGTGCCCGGACCGCTGCAGCGCTACTCGTTCACCCTGCACACCGACTCCGGCAGCGCGCCGGTCTCGCTGCTGGTGTCGGGCGCCCACCAGGTGGCGAACGCGCTGGCGGCGGCGACTGTCGGGGTGATCGAGGGCATGGACGTGGCTGCCGTCGCGGCCGCGCTGAGCGCCGCCGCACCGGCGTCGAAGTGGCGGATGGAGGTCCACGAGCGTCCCGACGGCGTCCTGGTGATCAACGACGCCTACAACGCCAACCCCGATTCCATGAAGGCGGCGCTCGAGGCGGCGGTCGGCATGCGCAGGCAGGGCGGTCGCGTGGTGGCGGTGCTGGGCGACATGCTCGAACTCGGCGACGAGGCGAGCAGCCAGCACGCGGGCATCGGCACGCTCGCAGGGGACCTGGGAGTCGACGCCGTCATAGCGCTGGGCGAGTTCGCCCCCGACCTCGTGGCGGCCGCAGCGGCCGCAGGCGTCGAGGCCATCGCGGTGGCGGACGCCGAGGCAGCCTTCACCGCGGCTTCCGGGCTGGTGTCAGTCCCTGACGTCGTCCTCGTCAAGGCCTCGCGGGGTCTAGCGTTGGAGATCGTGGCGGAACGGTTGGTGAAGGCTTCGGTCGATCCTGCCGAGATCGACGACGATCTCGGCCCTGCGGCGGGCTCGACGTCCGGCCGACCGGGGGACGGGCAGGCATGAGGAGCATCATCTTCGCCGGCGGCATCGCCATGCTGGGCACCCTGTTCGGCACCCGCTACGCCATCAGGTTCCTGGTCAAGCACGGGTACGGGCAGTTCATCCGCGACGACGGACCGACCACCCACCACACCAAGCGCGGCACCCCGACGATGGGCGGCACCGTCGTCATCCTCAGCGTCGTGCTGGCCTACGCCGCCGCGCACCTGCTCACCCTGACGCCGGTCACCGAGAGCGGCGTGCTGCTCATCGGCCTGTTCGCCGCGCTGGGACTCGTGGGCCTGGCCGACGACTGGATCAAGATCTCGCACGCGCGTTCGCTCGGCCTGAACGGCACCGCGAAGCTGGCCCTGCAGACTGCCATCGCCGTCGTCTTCGGCATCCTCGTGCTGCAGTTCCCCAACTCCCGCGGGGTGACCCCCGGCAGCGCGGCGATCTCGTTCCTGCGGGACTTCCCGTGGCTCACGCTGCCGATCCCGCTCGCCGTGGTCTGGATCGTGATCATCATCTCGAGCTGGTCGAACGCCGCGAACCTGACCGACGGTCTCGACGGCCTGGCGGCCGGAGCGGCGGCCATGGTCTTCGCCGCCTACACCATCGTGAACATCTGGCAGTACAACCAGTCGTGCGCGACCATGACGACGGCCGGGCCGCTCTGCTACGAGGTCCGTGATCCGTACGACCTCGCGCTGGTGTCCATGGCGCTGGCAGGTGCCTGCTTCGGGTTCCTGTGGTGGAACGCCAGCCCGGCCAAGATCTTCATGGGCGACACCGGCTCGCTGGCGATCGGCGGCGCCTTCGCCGCGCTGTCGGTCATGACCAGGACCGAACTGCTCATGCTGATCATCGCCGGGCTGTTCCTGGTCATCACGATGTCGGTCGTGCTGCAGGTGAGCTGGTTCAAGATCAGCGGCGGCAAGCGGCTGTTCAAGATGGCGCCGCTGCACCACCACTTCGAACTCATGGGCTGGAGCCAGGTCACCGTCACCGTCAGGTTCTGGATCATCTGCGGGCTGTTCGTCGCCATCGGGCTCAGCCTGTTCTACGCGGAATGGGTGATCAGCCTGTGAAGCAGTGGCTCCCGACCGCCGACAGGCTCTCTCCCTGGCAGCAGGCGACGGTGGTGGTGGCGGGCCTCGGCACGTCGGGCTTCGCCGCCGCCGACGGCCTCATGGACCTCGGCGCCCAGGTCACGGTGCTGGACGACGCCGACACCCAGGCCAATCGTGACAAGGCGACGCTGCTCGAACACCTCGACGTCGACGTCAGGCTCGGGCCCGGCGCGACAGCCACCCTCCCCGACGACGTCGATCTGGTCGTCACCTCTCCCGGGTGGCGCCCTTCGGCGCCCCTGTTGCGGCAGGCGGCGGCGCGCGGCGTCCCGATCTGGGGAGAGGTCGAACTCGCCTGGCGGATGAGCCGGCCGGACCGGGTGGTGCCCTGGCTGGCGGTCACGGGCACCAACGGCAAGACCACGACTGTCGGCATGCTCGAGTCGATCCTGACGGCCGCCGGGTTGCGCACCTCGGCGGTCGGCAACGTCGGACGACCGATCGTCGAGGCCGTCCTCGACGAGGTGCAGTACGACGTGCTGGCGGTCGAACTGTCCAGCTTCCAGCTGCACTGGACGAACTCCCTGTCGCTCCACTCGGCGGCGGTGCTCAACCTCGCCC
>JAEWIK010000132.1 GCA_023387135.1 Actinomycetes bacterium
CGACCCTCATCTCCCTCATGGTGGGCAACGAGGTGGTGGCGGGCGTCGTGTCCGCCCCTGCGCTGAGCCGGCGCTGGTGGGCGAGCAAAGGCTCCGGCGCCTTCACAGGCAGGACGCTGCTGCAGGCCACCCCGTGCAAGGTGTCGGCCGTCTCCCGCATCGAGGACGCGTCGCTGTCCTACGCGTCGATCGGCGGCTGGGTGGCCTCAGGACGCGGCCAGCAGTTCGTCGACCTGCTGCGCGACTGCTGGCGCACCCGCGCGTACGGCGACTTCTGGAGCTACATGCTGCTCGCCGAGGGCGCTGTCGACCTCGCCTGTGAACCCGACCTCGCGCTGCACGACATGGCGGCCCCCTCGATCGTCGTGACGGAGGCGGGCGGCAGGTTCACGTCGCTCGACGGGGAACCCGGCCCGCACGGCCCGGGCGCCATCGCCACCAACGGCGTGCTGCACGCCGAGGCGGTCGCCAGGCTCTCGCTGGACGACGAGGCCTGAGTCACGCCCTGATGCGCGGGACCGCCGCCAACAGGCTCTTGGTGTAGGCGGTCTGCGGATCCTCGTAGAGCCGCTCCACAGGGCCCTGCTCGACGATCCGGCCTGCCTGCATCACCAGGACCGTGTCGCACAGGTGGCGGACCACCATCAGGTCGTGGCTCACCACGACCAGCGTCAGCCCGTGGCTCTTCACCAGGTCGTTCATCAGGTTCATCACCTGCGCGCGCACCGAGACGTCCAGCGCCGAGACCGGCTCGTCGGCGATCAGCACCTCCGGCTTGGGGGCGAGCGCGCGCGCTATCGCGATCCGCTGCCGCTGCCCGCCGGAGAACTCGTGCGGGTAGCGTTCGGCGAGTTCCAGCGGCAGGTCGACGTCCGCCATCACCTCCGCGAGCCGCACCCTGTGGTCCACGCCGTCCGGCAGCTGCTTGCGGACCAGCGACGACCGCAACGGCTCGGTGATGATCTGGGACACCCGCATCCTGGGGTCGAGCGACGACCGCGGGTCCTGGAAGACCAGTTGCACCGAGGCTCGCAGGAACCCCAGCTCGCGCTCGGGCAGGCCGCTGATCTCGGTGCCCTCGAACCACACCCTGCCGGACGTGGGCCTGTCGAGCGCCGCGAGGATCCTGACGAGCGTCGACTTGCCCGATCCCGACTCCCCCACGATGCCGAGCCGCTGCCCGCGCTCGAGGGTGAGCGAGGCGTCGACCAGCGCGCGCACCTGCCTGCTGCCCGTCCGGTACGTCCGGTTGAGCGCTTCGGCGCGGAAGACGGGCTCGGTCATGCCACGCCCCCTCCGATGGTGCCCGAGGAGTAGAAGTCCTCGACGGTGGGCAGCCGCTCCCCTGGGGCCACCAGGTCGAGCCTCGCCGTGGCGACGAGGCCCTTCGTGTACGGGTGTTCGGCGTGGCTGAACAACCGCGCGACCGGGCCGGCCTCGACGACCTCCCCGTCCAGCATGACCATCACCTGATCGCACACCTGCGAGACGACAGCGAGATCGTGGCTGATGAACAGGCAGGCGGCCTTCTCCTGGGTCAGCACCTCGTCGAGCACCTCCAGGACGCGGGCCTGCACCGTCACGTCGAGCGCGGTGGTGGGCTCGTCGCAGATGACGAGATCGGGGCCGTTGATCAGCGCCATCGCCATGATGACCCGCTGCCGCTGGCCGCCGGAGAGCTGGTGCGGATAGGCGTCGGCGATCCGTTCCGGATCGTCCAGCCCGACCGCCGAGAGCATCTGCAGCACCTTGTCGCGGGCGGGTTCGGTGGTCTCTGCACGATGCAGGACGTAGGCCTCTGCCACCTGCCGTCCCACCTTCATCGTGGGGTCGAGCGCCGTCATGGGCTCCTGGAACACCATGCTCATGGCGTTGCCGCGCAGCCTGGCGAGGTCGCGCTCGCGGCGTCCCAGCAACTCCTGGCCGCGCCAGGTGACGGAGCCGCTGGCGTGCGCGTTCTCGGGGAGCAGGCCCATCACAGCGAGGGCGGTCACTGTCTTGCCCGAGCCGGACTCGCCGATGATCCCCAGCCGCTCACCCTCGCCGAGGCTCAGCGACACGTCGCGGACGGCCGGCACGCGATGCCTGCCGAAGTCCACGTTGAGGCCGGTCACCTGCAGCAGGCTCATGACACCTCCCGCAGGCGCGGGTCGAGGTGGTCGCGCAGGCCGTCCCCGAGCAGGTTGAAGCCGAGCACCGCCAGCGCGATGGCGAGTCCCGGCCACAGCGCCTGCAGCGGGGCGCCGAACAGGAAGTCCTGGGCGTCGCGCAGCATGGCACCCCAGCTCGGGGTCGGCGGCGCGGTGCCGAGCCCGAGGTAGCTCAGCGCCGCCTCGGCGAGGATGGCGGTGGCGAAAGCGACCGAGGCCTGCACGCCGATCAGCGGCGCCACGTTCGGCAGCACGTGCCGCGTGCTGACGCCGAACCAGTGCGTCCCGGAAGCCTTCGCAGCGAGCACGAAGTCGCTGGCCATCACCTGGAGGGTGGCGGCCCGGGTCACCCTGGCGAAGGCGGGGATCGTCGCCACGCCGATGGCCACCATGGCCGTGACAGTCGAGGCCCCGAACACCGACGCCAGCAGGATCGCGAGCAGCAGCGCCGGGAAGGCGTAGACGACGTCCGCCGTCCGCATCACGACCTCGGACACCCAGCCGCCGGCCTGACCCGCCAGGATGCCGAGCGGAACACCGACAACGGCGGCGAGCCCGACAGAGATGATGCCGACGATGAGGCAGATCCGCGCGCCCATCAGCAGTTGGCTGGCGATGTCGATGCCGAAGCCGTCGGTCCCCAGGACGTGCGGCCAGCCGGGGCCGAGCAGCCGCTGGTCGGGCACGACGAGGATGGGGTCGAACGGCGTCCACACCAGGGACACGACCGCCGCCACGATGACGAGCGCCACCAGGACGATGCCGCAGACGAGCTGGAATCGCTTCACGACACCACACCGCCGGTGCGCTGGCGGGGATCTATCAGCAGGTAGGAGAAGTCGACTATCGCGTTGATGACCAGCACCGCCAGCACCAGGAACATCACGGTGCCCTGCACCACCAGCAGGTCACGCTGGACGACAGCCGTCAGCAGCAGGCTGCCGAGCCCGGGCAGCGTGAAGACCTGCTCGACGACGATCGCCCCGACCAGCACCGTCGAGAGTTGCAGCCCGAGCACTGTGACCAGCGAGATGGCGGCGTTGCGCAGCCCGTGCCGGAAGAGGGCGGCGTTGGGCGTCCAGCCGATCGCGCGGGCGGTGCGGTAGTAGTCCTCGCTCAGCACCTCGACGAACGCCGAGCGCACGTATCTCGTGAGCACCGCCCCCTGCACGAGGCTCAGGGTGAGGACCGGCAGGACGAGGTGCGAGGCCCAGCCCCCCGGGTCCTCCGAGAGCGGGACGTACCCGTTCGCCGGCAGCCAGCGCAGCCAGACGGCGAAGACGACCACCAGCAGGATGCCTCCCCAGAACACCGGGACCGCCATGCCGAACTGCGCCAGCGCGTTGACGCCGAAGCCCTGCCAGTGGCGCCGCTTCAGCGCCGCCAGCATGCCCGACGGGATGGCTATCAGCAGCGAGCCCAGGATGCCGAAGGCGACCAGCCAGAGGGTCACCCCGACCCGCGGCCCTATCAGCGCCAGGACCGGGACGTTGGACAGGTGCGAGACGCCGAAGTTGCCGACGAGGATGCCGCCCACCCAGTCGAGGTAGCGGACGGGCAGCGGACGGTTCAGGCCGAGTTGGTCACGGAGCCGCGCGACCGCCTCAGGAGTGGCGTCGGTGCCGAGCAGCACCTGCGCGACGTCGCCCGGCAGGGCAGCCGTCACCAGGAAGATGAGCACCGACGCGCCGAGCAGGGTGACCGCGAAGATCACCAGCCGTCGGATGATCCGCCGGGTCATCGCCGCGGCTCAACGTCCGGCGATCGTGGTGAGGTCGAAGCTCAGC
>JAEWIK010000196.1 GCA_023387135.1 Actinomycetes bacterium
GCCGACCTCGCCACCGCCGCCGAGCGTCCCTGCCTGGTGTTCGCCGTCGACTCCACAGTCAGCCGGCGCGAGATGCGGACGTTCGGCGTGGAGGCCGCCTACGCGGTCGGTGACGGCCCGCTGCCCGACTCGCTCACTGCTGCGGCGCGCCGCGTCGCGACGAGCTGGGCGGCAGCCCAGGCGGACTGAGAGGGTCGCGCGGCGGGCCCGACCGAGGGCCGGAACCGCGGCTTCAGCATCCTGGAATCGTCGCGTACACTGCTTGAGTTGTTGGAATAACAAGCCATGACAGTGGGTTGAGCCCGATAACCAAGGCTTGGGAAGGACGTCGAACATGAGCGTTGATCAGGAGCTCCCCACCCTCGTGGGGACCGACGGGATCTCTCTTACCGAGGGTGCCGCCACCAAGGTGAAGCAACTCCTGGAGCTGGAGGGCGTGGACGACCTCGCGCTCAGGATCTCCGTCGCCCCCGGTGGTTGTGCAGGCCTGCGCTACCAGCTCTCGCTCGATGAGCGGCAGCTCGACGGCGACGTGGTGCGTGACTTCTTCGGTGTCTCAGTGGTGACCGACAGGATGAGCGCGCCCTACCTGATGGGCGCCACCATCGACTTCGTCGACACCATCGAGCAGCAGGGTTTCACCATCGACAACCCGAACGCGACAGGCTCGTGCGCCTGCGGCGACAGCTTCCACTGAGCCCTTCGCACCGATCCGCGAGACGCGATCCGCCGGCAGGCGGGTCGCGTCTTCGTTTTCGGCTCCGGGGGCCCTTGCGAGCGATGGTGAGTATTGCGCATCGGGGCCGCCGGACGGAGTGCCGGAGTGGGTAAGCGCGTTATCGTCCGAGTAATCCGACGGCGGAGGACTTCTTGCTTCCGCCGCTGGAACGACCTGGGAGGAACGATTCGCTCGCGCCACGGCAGGTGTCGTGGCTGGGAGAAAGGGCGCGGATAGTGGGTCTGATGCGGAACCGCTCGGGCCGCCGGTTGCTGTTCGCCGCCGGTGGCATCGCGACGCTCGCCCTCACGGGCTGCAGCAGCGAGACAGTCGCACAGTGGTCCCGGCTCGGCCTGCCCGAGGCGGCCAGCGACAGGGCACCCCTGATCGGCGACCTCTGGAACGGCGCCTGGATAGCGTCCCTCGTGGTCGGCGTCTTCGTCTGGGGGCTGATCGGCTGGGTGGCCTTCCGCTACCGCAAGCGGCACTCCGACGCCGTCCCGCGGCAGTCCCGCTACAACCTGCCGATGGAACTGCTCTACACGCTGGTGCCGTTCCTCATCGTCGGCGTCCTGTTCTTCTACACGGTGCAGGCCCAGAACGGCGTGCTCCGCAAGGAGGCGCAGCCCGACACCACCATCAACGTCGTGGGCCAGAAGTGGGCCTGGACCTTCAACTACATGGAGGAGTCCAACCCGGACGTGGGCGCTGTCGTCCACGTCAAGGGCGCCCTCGACAAGCTGCCTGACCTCTATCTCCCGATGGGGGAGTCCGTCAGGTTCAACCTCGTGTCGGCGGACGTGATCCACTCGTTCTGGATCCCCGACTTCTACTTCAAGCTCGACGTGATCCCCGGCCACCCCAACTCGTTCGACATCACTCCCACCAAGCTCGGTGACTTCACGGGACGGTGTGCCGAGCTCTGCGGCACGTACCACGCCGCGATGCTGTTCAACGTCCACGTCGTCACGCCCGAGGAGTACACCGCCAAGCTCAAGGAGCTGAAGGCCGCCGGCCAGGTGGGCGAGATCAAGGCGCCGGAGTACGCCAACACGGTGCCCACGGTGCCGCCAGTGACTGAGGAGGATGGCTGATGAGTGTTTCGGATACCTCTGCCGTCGAGCTCGCCGAGCCGCAGGGCACCCTCGCCAGGGTCACCGCGGGTTCGGGCGCCGGCCAGCGGACGGTGGCCGAGCGGAAGCGCTGGGGCGCTCTCGCCATGAGGCTGCTGACCACCACCGATCACAAGCTGATCGGCAACATGTACTTCGTCACGGCGCTGTTCTTCTTCGGCGTCGCGGGCGTGATGGCGCTCATCATCCGTGCCGAACTGGCGTTCCCGGGGCTGCAGCTCGTCCAGTACGAGACCTACAACCAGCTTTTCACGATGCACGGCACCCTGATGCTGCTGATGTTCGCCACGCCCATGTTCGCGGCGTTCGCCAACGCGATCATGCCGATCCAGATCGGCGCTCCCGACGTCGCCTTCCCGAGGATGAACGCCTTCAGCTACTGGGCGTACCTGCTCGGCTCCCTGGTCGCCTGCTCGGGGTTCTTCACCAAGGACGGCGCCGCGAGCTTCGGATGGTTCGCCTACGCGCCGCTGTCGAACGGGATCAACAGCCCCGGCGTGGGCGCCGACCTGTGGGTGATGGGCCTGTACGTCATGGGCCTGTCGACGATCCTCGGCGCGGTGAACTTCATCACGACCATCCTCACGATGCGTGCGCCGGGCATGACGATGTTCAGGATGCCGATCTTCACCTGGAACATCCTGGTGACCTCGATCATGGTGCTGATCGCGTTCCCGGTGCTCGCCGCGGGCCTGCTCGTGCTGGCCGCCGACCGTAACCTCGGCACCCACATCCTCGACCCCGCCACCGGCGGCGCCATCCTGTGGCAGCACCTGTTCTGGTTCTTCGGGCACCCCGAGGTCTACATCATCGCGCTGCCGTTCTTCGGCATCATCACCGAGATCCTGCCGGTGTTCAGCCGCAAGCCGATCTTCGGCTACGTCGGCCTGGTCGCCGCCACGCTCGGCATCGGTGCGC
>JAEWIK010000227.1 GCA_023387135.1 Actinomycetes bacterium
CCGGCGTCCAGCGCGTCCACGACGCGCAACCACGCGTCCCTGACTGGTTCCTCCTCTGGCCGTGGCTCGACCAGGGCCGCGAACTCGTGCTGCAGGTCGAGGGCGCCGATGGTCGAGCCGTCGGCGAGGGTGAGGACGGCGTCGACCGAGCGGGCCACCACCGGCAGGGCGTCCATCGGCTCGGCCAGCCGCAGCCGCGCGAGCGCGTCGGTCCTGCCGTCCTCGATCAGCCGCAGCACCAGTTCGGTGCTCGACAGGCGCAGCCAGGCGGACGGCTCGCTGAGGTTCGAGTCGCCGGCGAGCACGTGCAGCCTCCTGAACCTCGCGGGGTCGGCCAGCGGCTCGTCCCGGCTGTTCACCAACGGACGAGCCCGCGTGGTGGTCGCCGCATAGGAGGCGTGCAGGTGGTCCGCCCGCTGGCTGATGAGGAAGTTGCCGCGCACCAGCCTGCCGCTGCCGCACAGCACCTGACGCGTGACCAGGAAGCTCGCCAGCAGGTCGGCCACGAGTTCGGGATCGAGGTCGCGGGAGATCAGGTAGTTCTCGTGCGAGCCGTAGGAGTTGCCGTGGGCGTCGGTGTTGTTCTTGAAGAGCCGCAGCCCGAGTTCGACTCCCTCGTCGCGCGCCAGCGCGCTCGCCCGGGCCGCCAGGCCGGAGACGAGGCGGTCCCCCGCCCGCGCGGCGACCACGGCGTCCAGCGGTGTCAGACATTCGGGGGTGGCGTACTCGGGATGGGCGCCCACGTCCAGGTAGAGCCTGCCGCCGTTGCCCAGGAACACGTTGGACGCGCGGTACTCCTCCACGAGCGGCCTGAACAGCACAGTGGCGGCATCGCTCGACCCGAGCCTCAGGCCGCCGCGTCGTCCCGTCAGCCCGTACTCGGTCTCGATTCCGAAGACCCGCCTCACAGCCCCACGGCGTCCAGCAGCTTGCCGAGTTCCTCGCGGGTGAGGTCGCGGACCTCGCCCGGCTTCATGCCGCCCAGGCGGATCGGGCCGATGCCCGTGCGCGCGAGATCGCGGACGGGATGGCCGACGGCCTCGAAGATGCGCCGCACGATCCGGTTCTTGCCGGAGTGGAGCGTGATCTCGACCATCGAGCGGTCCTTGCCGCGTTCCATCAGGCGCACCTTGTCGGGCTTGATGAGGCCGTCCTCCAGCGTGATCCCGCGGCGCAGCGACGCCAGCGTGGCGTGCTCGACGCTGCCCGCCACGACAGCGACGTAGGTCTTCGGCACCTCGTAGGACGGGTGGGTCATGCGCTGGGCGAAGTCGCCGTCGTTGGTGAGGATCAGCAGCCCCTCGGTGTCGGCGTCCAGCCTGCCGACGTGGAACATCCGCTCGCTGTTCTTCAGGTAACCGCCGACGGTGGGACGGCCGTGCGGGTCGTCCATCGTCGAGACCACCCCGCGCGGCTTGTTGAGCACCACGTAGCGGTGGTTGCGCTCGGGCGGGATGCGGGAGCCGTCCACCCTGATGACGTCGCGGGCCGGGTCGACGCGCACTCCCTGCTCGGTGACTATCTCGCCGTTCACCTCGACCCTGCCGCGCGCTATCAGGTCCTCGCTGGCCCTGCGGGAGGCGACCCCCGCCCGCGCCAGCACCTTCTGCAGCCTGACGGGCTCCGTGTCGCTCATTCCTGCTCCTCTGTCAACATCTGCGGGTCGGACGCCAAGCTCGCCAGCTCGGCCTCGAGGGCCGAGGCGTCGGGCAGGTTGGGCGCGAGCGGCGGCAGTTCGTCGAGGCTCGTCAGCCCGAGGCGTTCCAGGAAGGTCGGCGTCGTCGCGAACAGCCTCGCGCCGCTGTCCGGGTCGCGTCCCGTCTCCTCGATCAGGTCGCGGGTGGCGAGCGTCCTGATGACGCCGTCGACGTTCACCCCACGCACCGCCGCGACCCTGCCGCGCGAGATGGGCTGCAGGTAGGCGACCACGGCGAGGGTCTCCAGCGCGGCCTGCGACAGCCTGCCCGGCTGGCCGTCGATCAGCCACGCGCCGATCAGGTCGGCGTGCTCGGCCCTGGTGTAGTACCGCCACCCGCCGGCGAGGTTGCGCAGCTCGAAGCCGCGTCCCGTCTCGTCGTAGAAGCCACGCAACTGCTCGAGGCACCTCGTCACGATGCCGACCGGGGCGTCCACGGCGCGCGCCAGTTCCTCGACGCTCACCGGCTCCGTGGCCATGAGCAGCAGCGCCTCCAGCGGCCCGGAGAGGGTCGCGGGGTCCCACTCAAGTTCCGGGAGCTGCTCCACCCTCGGCTCGTCAGTCATCTCGCTCATCCTGCCCCTGTGTCTCGTCGCCCTCGTCGAACTCCGCCCCGATCTCCCCCGCCACCTCGGTGCCGAGCCAGCGGACAGTGAGTTCTCCCAGCGGCGTGAGCTGTTCGAAGAGCACCGCCTGCTCACGGTACAGGTCGAGCAGCGCGAGGAATCTCGCCACCACGACGAGTTTCTCGGCGGCGTCCTGGGTCAACGCCCTGAACGACAGGCTGCCGTGCTCCTTGAGCCGGGTGACTATCACCTCGGCCTGTTCCCTGACGCTCACCCGCGGGACGTGGAGGTGACCCAGCGCGACCTCGACGGGCGCCTTGGGCGCGAGTGCTTTCGCCGCCAGCAGGGCGAGCTGGTCGGCGAGCCCGGTGAGGTCGACCTCGGGGAGCAGCTTCGCGAACTGTTCCTCCAGCCCGCCCGGCCTGGCGAACCGCTTGTCCTCGACCGCCAGCGTCTCGGCCAGCCTGCCGGCGACGAGCTTGAAAGCCCTGTACTGCAGCAGGCGCGCGAACAGCAGGTCGCGTGCCTCCAGCAGCGCGAGGTCCTCCTCGTCGTCGACCTCGCCCTGGGGCAGCAGCCTGGCGGCCTTGAGGTCCAGCAGCGTGGCTCCCACGACGATGAACTGGCTGGTCTCGTCGAGATTCCAGGCCTGGGTCTGCTGGGCGCGCCGCAGGTGGGCGATGAACTCGTCGGTGACCCGCGACAGGGCCACCTCGGTGATGTCGAGCTTGTGCTTGCCGATCAGTTGCAGCAGCAGGTCGAAGGGCCCGGAGAAGTTGGTGAGGTGGACGGAGAACCCGCCGGCGTCGACCTCGCCCGCGACGGTCTCCTCGCTGGCGACGCTCACTGCTCGGAGAGTGCCCGGACCAGGCCGGAGTCGCCGCCCCTGGCCTCGAGCTCGGCCATGACGAGGCTGATGGCCGCGCGCACTATCCGTCCCCTGTCGACGGCGACCCCGTGCTGCGCCCGCAGCGTGAGCCGTGCCTGTTCGAGGGCTATCAGTTCCTCGCTGCTGACGTAGACGGTGATCTTCTCGTCGTGGCGCACCCTGCCGCTCGGGGTGGGCGCGTCGCTCGTCTCGGGGACGTCGTCCGGAGCCGCCGTCGGGCGGAACAGCTCCGACACCCCGTTCATGCGCCTGGACATCTGAGCAGCACCTCCCTGGCGACCATGCGGTACGACTCGGCGCCCCCCGAACTCGGCGCGTACGTGGTGATGGGCTCGCCCGCGACGGTGGTCTCGGGGAACTTGATGGTGCGGCGGATGACGGTGTGGAACACCTGGTCGCCGAACGCCTGGACGACCCTGTCGAGCACCTCGCGGGAGTGCAGCGTGCGGGAGTCGTACATCGTGCCGAGGATGCCCAGCAGTTCGAGCTCGGGGTTGAGCCTGTCCTGCACCTTCGCGATCGTGTCGGTCAGCAGCGCGACGCCGCGCAGCGCGAAGAATTCCAGTTCCAGCGGGACGAAGACCTTGTCGGCGGTGGTCAGGGCGTTCACGGTCAGCAGGCCGAGCGAGGGCGCGCAGTCGATGAGGATGACGTCGTAGGAGTGGCGCACCTTCGCCAGCGCCCGGTGCAGGGTCTGCTCGCGCGCCACCTCGCTGACGAGTTGCAGTTCGGCGGCCGACAGGTCGATGTTGCTGGGCAGCAGGTCCATCCCCTCGACTCCCGAGGGACGGATGACGTCGCCGATCTTGATGTCCTTGCGGACCAGCACGTCGTAGATGCTGGTCTCCAGCGTGTGCGGGTTGACCCCGAGCCCCACGGAGAGCGAACCCTGCGGGTCGAAGTCCACGAGCAGCACCCTGCGGCCGGTCTCCGCCAGCGCGGCGCCGAGGTTGATGGTCGTCGTGGTCTTGCCGACGCCGCCCTTCTGGTTGCACATCGCGATGATCAGCGCGTGCATCTTCCGGTTGGGATCGGGCGGGACGGGGACCGGCAGGTCGGGCATCGGACGCCCGGTCGGACCGAGTTCCGCGGACGCCTCCTCGGGTCCGGCATCGAACAGCGGTGCTTCGGTGGATTCTGTCATCACCCGCGCAGCCTAACCCCTCGATTTGTCGACAAGTCAGCAATCGGGGCGTGTCGCCCCCACGACCTGCGCGAGCCGCCCCGGATGATGGCTGAGGTCCGCCCGAGGAACGCGGGCGACGTCACGAAGCCTCGTCCGGCAGCCGTCAGAGCGCGCGCGGGTGGGAACTCTGGAAGACCTCCCTGAGGTGGTCGACGGTGACCAGCGTGTAGAGCTGCGTGGTGGTGACCGAGGCGTGACCCAGCAGTTCCTGCACGACGCGGACGTCGGCGCCGCCGTCCAGCAGGTGGGTGGCGAAGGAGTGCCTGAGGGTGTGCGGGCCGATCTCCGCCGTGAGCCCGGCGGCCTCCGCCTGGCGCCTGACCGCCGCCCACGCGCTCTGCCTGCTGAGCCGCTCGCCGCGGGAGTTGAGCAGCAGGGCCGGCGTCCCGTGCGCCGACGCCGTCACCCAGGACGGACGCCCCCGCACCAACCACGCCTCCACCGCCGCGCGGGCGTAGCTCCCGAGCGGCACCAGGCGCTCCTTGCGTCCCTTGCCGAAGAGCCGCACGCCGGCCTCGGGGTCCGCCAGGGCCGTGGTGAGGTCGTCCACGTCAAGCCCGACGATCTCGGAGATCCTGCCGCCCGTGCCGTACAGCAGTTCGAGCAGCGCGGCGTCCCGCAGGCCCGCGACGGTGCCGGTGTCGGGAGCGTCGAGCAGCGCCTGCACCGACGCCAGGTCGAGCGCCTTGGGCAGCCGCCGGTCCTGCCTGGGCGGGCTGACCCCCGCCGCCGGGTCCGACGCCACGGCGCCCTCCGACGTCATGAACCTGTGCAGCCCTCTGACCGCCACCATCGCCCTGGCCACGCTCGCCGCCGCCAGCGGCGGCCTGTCGGACGTTCCTGTCCGCAGGTGCGCGGCGAAGTCGCTGATGTCGTTCTCGGCGACCGCCCCCGGTTCGGTGATGCCGCGGGAGGCGAGGAAGTCCAGGTAGCGCGCGAGGTCGCGGCGATATCCAGAGACTGTGTGGGTCGAGGCGCCGCGCTCTACGGCGAGGTGGTCGAGGTAGCCCCTGACCAGCCTCTCAATGCGCGTCGCCACCGGTCTCGCCGGCCCTGGAATGGTGCGAGCGCCACACCTCGCGTGCCGGCCACGGCGCGTCGCCGGTACGCAACTCGTCGAGCCTGCCGGCGAGCCGGGCCGTCTCCAGCGCCAGCAGCCCGGCGACCATGGTCGGGTTCTGCAGCCTGCCCGCCAGGACCTGGTCGACGAGGTCGGCACGGCGTGCCCAGCACGCGTCCATGTCGGCCTCCTCGTGGTCGGCCACGAAGCCCGACGGCACCGGAGCAGGTTCGAGGTCGCGCGCCAGGTAGATCCGCAGCGACTCCTCGTTGGCCCCGGGCGAGGTGAAGGTGTCGACCAGCACCTGCCACGTCCGCGCCCGCAGGCCCGCCTCCTCGGCGAGTTCCCGCTGGGCGGCGGCCAGGACGTCCTCGTCGGCGTGGTCGAGCAGGCCGGCGGGAGGTTCGGTGAGC
>JAEWIK010000307.1 GCA_023387135.1 Actinomycetes bacterium
TGCCCGGCACTCGGCCACCGTCGAGACGGCGCTCACCTTGGCGGAGATCTCCTGCTCGCGGATGCGCGTCGTGACGTCGGCGCCGTTCACCCTCACCCACTGGTCGGCGGGGTCGGTGCTGATCTCCAGGTCGGCCGCCACGGTGGCGGCCGCCACTCCGGCGGAGTCGGACGGGTCGACGCCCGCGTCGAGGTAGGCGCAGGTCACGGCGCGGTACATCGCGCCGGTGTCCAGGTACTGCAGGCCGAGCCGGGCAGCAACTCCGCGGGAGGTGCTGGACTTGCCCGAGCCGCTGGGGCCGTCGATGGCGATCACGAGACGTCTCGTCATGGGCGTTCCTTAGGTGGTGGGTTCGTTGGCGCGCAGCGTCCAGCCGGCGCCGGACATCGACTCGCGCAGGTGTTCGGCGCGTTCGGGGCTGACCTGCACCGAGAGGTAGCCGATCTCCCGGTCGGGGTCGTGCTGGATGGAGAGGTCCTCGACGTTGACCCCCGCCGCCTCGATGTCGCGGAACAGCCTCGCCAGTGCGCCCGGGGCGTCGGGGATCTCGACCACCACCGGGGCGTAGTCCACGGGCGCCAACCCGTGCTTGCCCGGCAGCGCCCGCGTGCCCTCCCGTCCGCGGTCGAGGAAGGTGGTCAGCAGGCCCGGGTCGTCCAGCAGGCCCAGCAGTTCGACGAGGTCTCCCTGGAGGGCTGTGAGTTCGTGCTTGATCGCCGAGCGGTTGGCGGTGATGATCTGCCGCCACAGTTCGGGATCGGACCCGGCGATCCTTGTCACGTCCCGCACGCCCTGACCTGCGAGCCGCAGGTGTTCGGCGGGCAGCCTGGTCAGCGTCCCCGCCATGAGGGCGGACACCAGGTGGGGCAGGTGCGACACCTGGGCGACTGCCTCGTCGTGGTGGGACGGGCCCATGGTGACGAGCCGCGCGCCGCACAGCCGCGCGAGTTCCTCCACGTCGAGGACGGCGTGCGCCGCCGACGTGTCGTGCGGCGTCACCACCCACGTCCTGTCGATGAACAGGTCGGCCTTCGCCGTGAGCGGGCCGACGTGTTGCGAACCGGCCATCGGGTGCGACCCGACGTAGCGGGACAGGTCGAGCCACCGGTGGCGCAGGTCCGCCAGGACCGTGCCCTTGACCGAACCGACGTCGGTGATGGTCGCCTGCGGGTAGGTGGCCAGCGAGTGCTCGATGACGTCGGGCAGCGAGTCGGGCGGGACCGCCACGACGACCAGGCGGATGGCCTCGGCGTCGGGACGCGAGGTGGTTCCGGCGCCGCGCGACGCGGCGACCATGGCGTGGCTCGGCACGAGGTCGGAGAGATGGACGGCGACGCCGGCGCGGCTGAGCGCGGCGCCCACCGACGCGCCGACCAGTCCGGTTCCGATGACGAGCGTCGGTGAGAGGTCGGGAGAGATCACTGGCCGCCCTTCTGCACGAACGACCTGACGTACTCCTCGGCGTCGCTCTCGAGCACCGCGTCTATCTCGTCGAGGACGGCGTCATAGTCGGCCGGACGTACGCCCTTCGACGTCGTCAGCTCGACAGCGCTGGCTTCGCGCTGGGTACCGGGACGCTCCCGTTGCACCCTGTTCGCCATGATTCCTCCAAAGTCCGCCGCCCAGCCTATCCAGCCAGCGCCCGCATGACCTCATCGAGCCTGCCCGTGCCCGGGTCGAGCGGGTCGGACAGGTCGACCCTGAGACGCCGTCCGCGGGCGTTCCTGACCATCATCCAGTCCCAGGACGCCGCCTCGACCGCGTCGGCCGCACGCTGGACGATGGTGCCGCGCAGCCACGCCCTGGTGTCGGGAGGTGGTTGCTCGACGGCGCGACGCACGCGTTCCTGCCACCCGCCGCCGGGCGCCACGGCGTCCGGCAGGTCGCGGAACCTACCCGCCCGCAGCATCACCTCGAAAGCCGACCCCTCGCCCAGTTCGGCCCACGCCAGGTCGAGTTGCGCGAACCGGGGCGACGCGGGCGGCAGCCCGTGCCGTGCCGAGTAGGTCTCCAGCAGTTGCAGCTTCGCCACCCAGTCGAGCCTGTCGGCGCACGTGTCGGGGTCGGCCGCCAGGTCGTCGAGCACGCGTCCCCACTCGCCGATGAGCACGCCCGTCGGCGAGTCCGGCGCGACGCCGTCGCGCCCCGCCTTGGCGAGCACGGCGTCGAAGTACACCCGCTGGACGTCGAGCGCCGTCATCGCGGCGCCGGTGTCGAGTTCGACGAGCGTGGTGAGGGACGGATCGTGGCTGATCGACGCCATCGCCCGCACCGGGGCGGCGAGGCGCACCGCCGGCAAGGCGCCGGCCTCCAGCGCGTCGAGCACCAGCCCCGCGGTCCCCACCTTCAGCCAGGTCGACCAGGGCGAGCGGTTGGCGTCCCCGGTGATGACGTGCAACCGGCGCCAGAGCCTCGCGGGCGCGTGCGGCTCGTCCCTGGTGTTGATGACGGGACGCCGCCTCGTGGTCTCGATGCCTTCGGTGGTCTCGAAGAAGTCAGCACGCTGGCTGAGCTGGTAGCCCGGACGCTCTCCGTACCTGCCGATGCCCACCCGTCCGGCGCCGACGACGACCGAGCGGGACACCAGGAACGCCGTGAACTGCTCGACGATCCGCGCCCAGGGCGTCGACCTGTGCAGCAGGTAGTTCTCGTGGCAGCCGTAGGACGACCCGTGGGAGTCGGTGTTGTTCTTGAAGATCCTGACGGGCGTCCCGAGCGCCTCCGAGGCCAGCCGCGCGCTCTGGAGCACGATCGACTCCCCTGCCGCGTCCCACACCACGGCGTCCAGCGGGCTCGTCACCTCCGGGGAGGAGTACTCGGGATGGGCGTGGTCGACGTAGAACCGCGCTCCATTGCCCAGCACCCGGTTGTTCAGGTCGGCGATCGGCACCTCGTCGGGGACGTCGAGGTCGTGCCGGGTGCCCGCCCCAGGCCAGGCGTTCACCACCGCGGCGGAGAGCACGGCGGGATCGGAGTCGGGCGCGCCAGGGGCGAGGATCCCGTACTCGGTCTCGATCCCGAGGACGCCGGGCACCGCTACACCGACAGCGCGCGCGAACCGGCGAAGGTCCGCAGGAAGACGATGCGTTCGCCCTTGCGCCCCGAGATGCGCGCCCAGTCGTCGGGGTTCGTCGTGTTGGGCAGGTCCTCGTTCTCGGCGACCTCGGCCGCACAGGCGTCGAGCACGTGGGACGCGGTGATGCCGCGGGGCCCGCCCGCGATCACGTCCTTGATGGCCGACTTCTTCGCCCTGTCGACGATCCCGGAGAGCATCGCGCCCGAGACGAAATCGGCGACGTACAACTCCTCGCGGGCACCCGAGGCGTAGGTGACCTCGATGAACCTGTTGCCGGGATCGCGGGAGTACAGCCTGCCCACGATGAGGTCGGCCAGGCCGTCCGCGCCATCCTCGTGGTTCAGCGGCAGGTCGCCCGTGAGGTAGCGGGCGAGGATGTCCTTCGCGCCGGCAGCGTCGGGCCTGTCGAGCTTGATCTTCACGTCGAGCCGGCCCGGACGCAGGATCGCAGGGTCGATCAGGTCCTCGCGGTTGGTGGCGCCGATGACGATGACGTTGCTCAGCGACTCGACCCCGTCGATCTCGCTCAACAACTGCGGGACGATCGTCGACTCGACGTCGGAGGAGACCCCGCTGCCGCGGGTGCGGAACAGCGAGTCCATCTCGTCGAAGAAGACGATGACAGGGCGGCCGTCGCTGGCGTGCTCCCTCGCCCGCCGGAAGATCAGCCTGATCTGGCGCTCTGTCTCCCCCACGTACTTGTCGAGCAGTTCGGGGCCCTTGATGTTGAGGAAGTGGCTGCCGGCGGCGTTCGCGACGGCCTTGGCGATCATCGTCTTGCCGCAGCCGGGCGGGCCGTACAGCAGCACTCCCTTGGGTGGGCGCAGCCTGAACTCGCCGAACAGCTCGCGGTGCCTGAAGGGCAGCTCGACGGCGTCCCTGATCTGTTCGATCTGGCCGGTCAACCCTCCGATGTCGGCGTAGGTGACGTCGGGCACCTCTTCCAGCGTCAGTTCCGTGACGTCGGTGCGCGGCACCAGCGAAAGCGCGAGGCCCGCCCGCCTGTCGGCGAGGAGGGTCTGGCCCGCGCTCAGGTCGACGGCGGCCAGGGCCGCGGCGGCCGACAGCACGACGTCCTCGCCGGACGCCGACGCCACCAGCAGCCTGCCGTCGGCCAGTACCTCCCGCAGCCTCACCGTGTCGCCCGTCCCCTGGGGTTCGGCGACGCCCACGACGACCATCGCCTCGTTGAGCAGGACGCGGACGCCCGCGGCGAGCAGGCTCGCGTCGACCTCGGGGCTCACCTGGCAGCGCAGCGGCCTGCCGCCCACATCGAGATCGACGGTCCCGTCCGAGACGGCGATGACCAGGCCGAAGCCGTTGGGCGGCGTGGCGAGGTCCTCCAACTGGGCCCTGAGGGCCACCAGCGAGTCGCGCGCCTGGGCGAGCGTCTGGTTCAGCTTCTCGTTCTGTGCGGCGAGGGCGCGGGTGTCGGACCTGGCGTCGGCGAGCCGGCGTTCCGCGACTTCGCGCTGGCGCCTGAGGTGGTCGAGCTCGTCCATGTCATTCCTCGGCGGCTTCGGAAGGGACACCGGCGGGACGAGGGCCCGCGTAATCGGGACCATATGCCCCCGGCGCCGGCCTGCGGCGGCGCAGCGGGGCGGTCGTGCCCGGGGCGAGCCGGCGGGAGAAGATGAGGAAACCGGTGTGGCCCGAAGTGCCGTGCCCGGGACGGATGGCCAGCCCCTCGGCGTGCCATTCGCGCGCCGAGTACTCGCGGGCGACGGGTTCGGTGAACCCACCGTGGACGCGCAGCGTGTCCATCGTCCTGCCGAGCTGGGTGGTGGTGGCGACGTAGACGCACAGCACGCCGCCGGGGACGAGCACGTCGCCGACCGCGTCGAGGCACTCCCACGGCGCGAGCATGTCGAGGATCGCCCGGTCGACCGGCTCGGGGCCGATGGTCGACACCAGGTCGCCCTGCCGCAGTTCCCAGGCGGGATGGGGTCCCTCGAAGAACGCCTCGACGTTCGACGTCGCGATAGCGGCGAAGTCCGGCCGCCGCTCGTAGGAGTACAGCTTCCCCGCGGCCCCGATGGCCCGCAGCAGGAAGATGCTCAGCGATCCCGAGCCGGCGCCCGCCTCCAGCACGCGCGCGCCGGGGAAGATGTCGGTCTGGACGAGGATGTGAGCGGCGTCCTTCGGGTAGACCACCGTCGCCCCACGCGGCATGGTGACGACGAACTCCTCCATCAGCGCGCGGAAGGCGACGTAGGCGACGCCGCCGGCCGACCTGACGACAGTGCCTTCGGGCCCGCCGATCAGTTCGTCGTGGCTGATGCCGCCCTTGGTCGTGTGGAAGACCCCACCCTCGGCGAGCTTCACCGAGTGCCGCCGTCCCTTCGGGTCCGTCAGCACCACCCGCTCGCCCGCGACCAGGTCGCCGGTGCGGACGCCGTTCAGCTCAGCCATTCCGAATCCCCCACAGTCCCAACTCGCCGCCGCTGCCGAAGGCGTCCCCGATCAGTGTGACTCCCTTGCCCAGGGCGAGCACCCCGTCGGCCTGCGACACCGGCAGGTCGGTCAGGTCGACCGCCGCCTGCTTCTGCAGTTCGCCCAGGGCCACCAGCCGCGGGTCGCCCGACGTCGTCCTGGCACGCCTGCCGAGTTCGGCGATCTTGTCCGCGCTGCCGGGCAGGGGCGAGTCGACATAGCCCTGCAGCCACCCCGAAGCGACAGCTGCCCAGGGCTGGGCGTCGGTGAGCACGAGGTCGGCCGGACCGTCCTCGACGAGCCTGACGCTCACCCTGTCCAGCGCCTCGATCCTGCCGCGCAACAGGTTCGCCAGGTCGGCGTGGCCGGGTGCTGCCCTGTCGTAGCGCAGCGTGAGCTTCACCCTGCTGCCCTGGATCTCCGGCAGCACGGGCGACCCGCCCACCGGGAAGGTCGCCAGGTGGCCTTCGACTCCCACCGGCACGAGCGAGGCCAGCGTGCGGTCCTGCTGCAGGGCGCGCGCCACGCCCGAACGCAGGACGGCGTTCGCCCGGTACTTGGAGTCGGGCGACCACAACAGCCGTGAGACCCGGGCGCCGTCCATCGGCCAGAAGGTGAACCCCTTGGCGGTGTCGTGGCTGGGGCTGGCGGTGATCTCGTCGGTCAGCCGCTGCACGGCGGGCGGGTCGAGGGTGCGCCACACGAGATCGGCGGTGCCGTTGACGATCGCCTCCTCGGCGGACGGCGAGTCCGCCACCCGCTCCAGGCGGATCGTGTCGATGCCGCCCGCGAGCGGCCCGGTGTACTTCTCGAACCTCGTGAAGTCGGCACCCGCCTCGCCGATCCTCGTCAGCTGGTACGGCCCCGACCCGACGGGGAGGACGGCGCTGTCGAGCGGCATGGCGGTGTCGGGGTCGAACACCGACTCGTCGACGATGGACGCCGCGAGCGTCCCCAGCGCGTAGCCGAACCTGTTGTCGGCGTAGCTGAGGTGGAAGCGCACGGTGAGCTCGTCGGGGGTGGAGATGCGCGTCAGCGTGTCGAGCAAGGGCACCGCGGTGCCCGGTGCGTCCAACCGGAGCGCGCGCTGGATGCTGAACCTGACGTCCGACGACGTGAGCGGGTCGCCGTTGTGGAAGGTCAGCCCCTCCGGCAGCGAGCACTCGTACACGGTCGGTGACGAGAAGTAGCAGTCGGTGGCGGCGTCGGGCTTGAGCTCGCCGGTCTCGGGCAGGACGCGCATCAGCCGCTGGTAGACGCTGGTGGCGATCAGCACGTCGGTGTCGCTCACTGCCACCGCCGGATCGGCGGTGTGGATCGGTCCCGACGTCAGCATGGTGAAGGGACGCTGCGTGGGAGTGGGAGTCGGCGTCCCGGTGGCGGGCTGGGGCACCGGCGGCGGAACCGGGATCTGTTGCTCGGGCGTACACCCGGCCGCCAGCGTCAGGGCAAGGCCTGCGACGACTGCGACGGCGATGCGGCGCTCAACGGGCATTGAAGTACTTCGCCTCCGGGTGATGGACGATCAGCGCATCCGTCGACTGCTCGGGATGCAACTGGAACTCCTCAGATAGTGCCACCCCGATGCGCTCGGGCTTCACGAGGTCGACGACCACCGCGCGGTCCTCAAGGTCAGGACAGGCCGGGTAGCCGAAGGAGTACCTCGACCCCCGGTAGGCCTGGTCGCGCAGCATCGCCTCGAGTGCGCCGTCGCCGGACAGCCCCAGCTCGGCGCGCACCCTGGCGTGCCAGTACTCGGCGAGCGCCTCGGTGAGTTGGACGCTGAGGCCGTGCAGTTCGAGGTAGTCGCGGTACGAGTCCGCGGCGAAGAGTTCGGCGGTAGCGGTCGACACCTTGGAGCCCATGGTCGCCAACTGGAACGCGATCACGTCCGGGCCGAGTTCGGCAGCCTCGTCGGCGTCCCTGAAGAAGTCGGCCAGGCACAGCCGCCGTCCGCGCGACTGCCGGGGGAACGTCAGCCTGTGGAGTTCCCGGGCGGGGTCGTCGGGATCGCCGATGACGAGGACGTTGCCCTCCGAGTGGCACGGCCAGTAGC
>JAEWIK010000390.1 GCA_023387135.1 Actinomycetes bacterium
CCAGGCCCAACCCGACCAGGCCCGTGACCGCCGCGCCGAGGCTGTTCGCCTGGTCGGTCACCGAGCGGCGCCGCACCGGTACACCCCAGATGTCGCTCAGCAGTTGCAGCCAGAGGTCGCTCGCAGCGCCGCCGCCGATGACGTCGAGGGGGGACCCGGAGTCCAGCCCGCCGCGCCGGCCGGTCCCCGCTATCGCCTCGATGCACAGCGCCAGGTTGTAGCCCACTCCTTCGAGCACGGCGCGGGTCAGGTGCGCGCGGGTGTGCTGGCGGCGCAGGCCGAGGAAGACCCCCGAGGCCTTCGCGTCCCACCAGGGGGAGCGTTCGCCCATGAGATAGGGGAGGAAGAACAGGCCCTGGTCGGCGGCGGTCACCTCGGACGCCTCGGCCACCAGCGCCGCGACAGGCACCTCGGGCGCTACAGCGTCGTGCAGCCATTGCAGCGAACCGGCGCCGCTCTGGCTGGTCGCGGTGGGCGTGAAGGCGTCGGGCACCACGTGCCGCAGCATGAACGAGCGACGCTGCGGGTCGAAGACGGGTTCGTCGGTGGTGGTGGCGTACCAGGCCGAGGTCCCGAGGCAGACGTAGCCGTTGCTGCCGGGCGTGATGCACCCGGCGCCGACTGCCGCCATCGGCCCGTCGCCACCGCCGGTGACCACGCGGGTGGTGGGGGGAAGCCCGAGAGCCTCGGCTGCGTCCGCGGTCAGGCAGCCGAGGACGGTGGTGGAGCCGAGGATCTCGGGCCACAGGGACGCCTCGACCTCTGCCGCTGCGAGCAGGGCGGGGGACCAGTCCGCCGTCAGGAGGTCGTAGGCTCCGGTATGGGAGGCGTCGGAATGGTCGGTGGCGAGCCGACCGGTCAGCCGGTAGTTGACGTAGTCCTTGGCGACGCAGGTGGCCCTGGTGGCGGCCCACGTCTCGGGTTCGTGCTCGCGCACCCACATCAGCTTGGGGAGGTTGTAGGTGGCGCCGAACCGGTTGCCGGTGAGCGCGTAGCCGGCGTCGGTGCCCACCTTCTGTTCGAGGGCGGCGGCCTGGGCGCCCGAGCGGGAGTCCGACCAGATCATGGCGGGGCGGACGGGCCTGCCGGAGCCGTCCAGCAGGACTGCCCCCATCATCTGGCCGGAGACGCAGAGGCCCGCGACCTGAGACGGGCGCACCCCGGAGCGGCTCAGCAGCGTCCTGGTCGCCTCGACAACGGCGCGCCACCAGTCGTCGGGGTCCTGCTCGCTGACAGTGCCCGAGTAGTACGTGGGATACCCGACAGTGACGGCGGCCAGCAGCGTTCCGGAGTCGTCGTGCAGGGATGCCTTGTCGCCGGTGGTCCCGAGATCGTGGGCGATCAGCACAGTGGCTCCTTCTTCCGGTCTGCGTCGTCCGGCGGTGGTGCGTTGTTCGTATCATCAGGGCCCTCGTGCGCGCGAATCACGCGTCCGGGCCGGGTGAAGCACAGGGGCGGACTGCTCCGGCAAGCAGCCCGCCCCTGTGGTCGGTTCAGGTCAACTCACTTGTAGAGGACTGCCTGGATCTTCGGATCGTTGATGTTGGTCTTGTCGTACCAGTAGAAGCCGGTGTCGATGACCTTGGGGACTGACTCGCCCTTGATGGCCTTCACCGCTGCCGCGACGACCTGCTCGCCGATGCCGACGGGGTTCTGCGTGATGGCGCCGGCCATCGTCCCGTTGGTGATGGCGTCGATCTGGGCCTGGCCGGAGTCGAAGCCGACGAGGACGACCTTGCCCGCCATGCCGGCTTCCTCGACACCCTTGAGGGCGCCGATGGCGGAACCCTCGTTGGAGCCGTAGAGACCGGTGAGGTCGGGGTTGGCGGCGATGATCGACTTGGCGATGTCGGCCGACTTGGCCTGGTCGCCGCCGCCGTACTGCGGGTCGAGGACCTTGACGTCGGGGCAGTTGGCCTTCATGCCGTCGAGGAAGCCGTCGCGGCGGTCGGTGCCGGACTTGGAGGTCTGGTCGTGCACGATCAGAGCGACCTTGCCCTTGTTGCCGATGAGTTCGCACATGTGCTTGGCGGCCTCGGCGGCGGCTGCCTTGTTGTCGGTGGCGGCAGTCGTGATCGGGATGTCGGAGTCGACGCCGGAGTCGAAGGCGACGACCGGGATGTTCTGATCCTTGAACTGCTGCAGGACCGGAGCCGCCACCTTGCTGTCGAGCGCGGCGAAGCCGAGCGCTGCCGGCTTCTTGGCGAGGGCGTTGGTGAGCATGGTCATCTGGGACTCGACCTCGGACTCGGACGCGGGGCCCTCGAAGGAGATCGTCACGCCCTCCTTGTCGGCCTCGGCCTGGGCGCCGTTCTTGACTGCCTGCCAGAACTGATGCTGGAAGCCCTTGGACACGATGGCGATGTAGGGCTTGTCGCCTGCGGGGGCGGACCCGGCGGGCGCAGAGCCCGCGGGTGCTGCCGGCGTGCCCGAGCACGCGGCCAGTGACATCGTCGCCAGCACGGCGGCGATGGCACCTGCGTAGATCTTCCGCATTACTTTCTCCTTTGGTTGTGGTGCGAGAGTTGGTGGTTGAGGGGGTTAGCTCGTGGAGACGCGCCTGGTGCGCAACTGGTCGATGAAGACGGTCACGAGGATCACGACGCCGAGGATGACGTTCTGCCATTCCTGCGGGACGGAGATGATCTGCAGGCCGTTGTTGATGGTGGCGATGATGAGCGCTCCGATGACGGTGCCGACGATCGAGCCCTTGCCGCCCGCCAGCGAGGTGCCGCCGATGACGACGGCGGCGATGGCCTGCAGTTCGTAGCCGGCGCCCGTGGCGGGCTGGGCGGAGCCGAGGCGGGCAGCGATCATGACGCCGCCGAGACCGGTGAACAGGCCGGCCGCGGCGTAGATCAGGATGAGCCACTTCTTGACGTTGATGCCGGACAGCGCCGTCGCCTCCATGTTGGAGCCGATCGAGACGTCATAGCGTCCGAGCACCGTCTTGCTGAGCAGGACGTACGCGACCGCGGACGCGAGCAGCAGCACCACCACGGCGTTCGGGAACGCGGAGCCGGGGATGACGTTGCCTGTCGAGAGGCCCATGAACGAGGCGTGGTTGGTGGTGTCGAAGTAGATCGGCGCCTTGTTGGAGACCACGAGGGCGAGGCCCTGGCAGACGAGCATCATCGCCAGGGTCGCGATGAACGGCGGCAGGCCCAGGATGGAGACGTTGGTGCCGTTGACGGCCCCGATCAGGCCGCCGAACACGACGGTCAGGATGACCCCGAGCCAGACCGGCATGCCCCAGGTCACGATGAAGGTCGCCGCCATGACCGCCGAGAGCGTCATGCCGGTGCCCACCGAGAGGTCGATGCCTCCGGTGATGATGACGAGGGTGGCGCCCAGCGAGAGCAGGCCGATCACGACGCTGGAGAACAGGATGTTGGTGATGTTCGAGTACGTCGGGAACGCCGGGCTGGCGAACGAGAAGAAGGCGAAGATCAGCACCAGGCCTGCGAGCGCGAGCAGTTGCTGCAACCGCTGCCGCCAGGCTCCCGCGCGAGTGGCTTCGAGAGGGGCGGAGGGTGCGGAGACGGGCGCGGGCGCGCCGGGCTCGGGGGACGACATCACTGTCCTGCTTTCTGGTCGTTCTCGGTGGTTGGCTTGGCGGTGCCGAGGAGTTCCGCGTCTCCCGGCTCCAGGTCGGGGACCGTCTCGTCGTCCTCCCGGTGGGTGGCCAGGGCCATGATCGACTCCTGGGTGGCCTCGCCCGCGGCGAGGGATCCTGTGACCCTGCCGTCCGCCATCACGATGATGCGGTGGGACATCCGCAGCGCCTCGGGCAGTTCGGAGGAGATCATGATGATCGACTTGCCCTCGGCCGCCAGGCGGTTGAGGAGCTGGTAGATCTCCTCCTTCGCGCCCACGTCGATGCCGCGGGTCGGCTCGTCGAAGATCAGCACGTCGCAGTCGCGCACCAGCCAGCGGGCGATGATCGCCTTCTGCTGGTTGCCGCCCGAGAGGTACTTCACGAGCTGCCTGACGCTGGGCGTCTTGATCCGCAGCAACTCGCGGGCTTCCTCGGTCGCCTTGGTCAGCGCCTTGTCCCTGATGAAGCCGAATCGGCTGAACTTGGGACCGATGGAGCTGATCCCCACGTTGTGGCTCACGGGCTGGGCCAGCATGAGGCCGTACCGCTTGCGGTCCTCGGAGAGGTAGCCGATGCCGAACCTCGCTGCCTGCGCGGGATTGGCGATGGTCACCTTCTGGCCGTTCATGACGATCTCGCCCGCGGTGATCGGGTCAGCCCCGACGATGGCGCGGGCGACCTCGGTCCGTCCGGCGCCCATGAGGCCCGCGAACCCGAGGATCTCGCCGGTGTGGAGGTCGAACGAGACGTCTTTCAGCAGCGCCTTGGTCGACAGGCCGCTGACACTCAGGATGACGGGACGATCGTCGCGGACGTTCTCCGGCTTGGCGTCGGTGTTGATCGCCCTGCCGACCATCTTGGAGATGACCTCGGACAAGGAGGTCTGTTCCATGGGCATGGTGTCGATGTAGTGGCCGTCGCGGATCACGGTGATGCGGTCGGCGATGCGCTTGAGCTCGGGCATCCTGTGCGAGATGTAGACGACGCCGGTCTCCGGGGTCACGAAGTGCCTGATCAGGCCGAAGAGCTGGTCGACCTCGGCCTCGTTCAGCGCCGCCGTCGGCTCGTCCATGATGAGCACCTTGGCGTCGAAGGACAGCGCCTTGGCGATCTCCACCATCTGCTGCTTGGCGACTGTCAGCGTGCTGACGACGGCGTTGGGTTCGAGCGGGAGCTGCAGCCTGTGCAGCAGTTCGCGCGTCCTGGCCACCTGCTCGCGCGGCTTGGTGAAGAGCCCGCCCGAGAGCGGCTCCCGTCCGAGCCAGATGTTCTCGGCGACGGTGAGGTGCGGGACCAGGTTGAGTTCCTGGTGGATGATCGCCAGGCCCTTCTCCTGCGCCTCGCGCGGGTTCCTGACGACGAGCGGCTCGCCGTTCAGCCAGAACTCGCCCTCCTCGCGCTCGTAGATGCCGGTGAGCAGCTTCATGAGGGTGGACTTGCCGGCGCCGTTCTCGCCGACGAGACCGAGCACCTCGCCCTTGCGCAGGTCGAGCCGCATCCCCGACAGCGCCTTCACGCCCGGGAACGACTTCTCGCAGCCCTCGACCTGCAGCAGCAGGTCGGGATCGTGCTCGCGCCGGACCGTCCCGGCCTGGGTGGTGACGCTCATGCGCCGGTCGTTTCGTCGGAGGCGGCGGGGACGGGGGTGACGCCCTTGCGCAGCAGCGCGTTGCCGTAGACCCGGGTCTCTCCGGTCCTGATGATCACCTCTGCCTGGGCGGCGAGGTCGTAGAACGCGAAACGCTCGACGAGGCGGGCGTTGTCGAGGGTCAGCCGGGCAGCGTCGAGGAGTTCGGCCTGGACGGGCAGCAGGTCGGGGGACGGGGAGGCCATGAGATCGATGGCGGGATCGTCGTCCGGGACCATCACCGAGCGGATCGCCTTCACCACGCGTGGGGAGGTGAGCCCAGGCATGTCGATCAAGTGCTTCCTGGCAAGCTTCGACGCCGTGAAGTGGGCGTCGGCGATGACCACCGCATCGCCGTGACCCATCTCGTCGAGAGCGAGCAGGAGCCTGCCCGTGAGGACAGGATCAAGGTTGAGCAGCACCATTGCCTCCCATGCAGAAATCGATTTCCGTATACTAGGCACGACTTCGACGGTTTGACCAGTCGCGTGATGGGATTGTGATGTTGGACGTTCACCGGGCCTCGTCGTGGGAGGCTCTGGGCGGCGGAATCCTGCCGTCCGGCAGGGACGAGCCTGCCGGCCACGGACACGCCTTGACACGGTCAAATGGCCGGACCTACGATCCATTGAAACGATTCAGATTCGCGTCCTCCGGCGTGGGTCTGGGGACACAGTTGCGAGGAAGCGACATGAACGCTGGTACTGCCCGGCCCGCTCGCGCGGCGTCGTTCGGCGTCTCCCCCCGAGCCGTCGAGAGGTGTCCCCGATGACCCCCAACGCCTTCGCCGCCGCCGACCTCGGCGCGTCCAGCGGACGGGTCATCCTCGGCACGCTGTCCGACGGCAGGTTCCACCTCGAAGAGGTCGAGCGGTTCACCAACGGCCCCACCCAGGTCGGCCCGAGCATCCACTGGGACGCTCCCGCGCTGTTCGGCCACATCCGTGACGGCGTGAACGCCGCCCTGCGGCGCGCGGGCAGCCTCGGCAGCGTCGGCGTCGACACCTGGGGCGTCGACTACGGCAGGCTGGACGCCGCGGGCGAGCTCCTCGAACTGCCCTTCGCCTACCGCGACGACAGGACGCAGGGAGTCCCGGAGAAGCTGTTCGGCACGCTCGGAGCGGACGTGCTCTACCGGCGCGCCGGCCTCCAGGTGATGCCGTTCAACACGATCTTCCAGTTGATCGCCGACCGCGGTGACTGGGACGCGGTGTCCCGCGTCCTGCTGCTGCCCGACCTCTTCAGCTACTGGCTGTGCGGCAGGAGCGTCGCCGAGGTGACCATCGCGTCCACCGGCGGCCTGCTCGACGTCGCGGCGAGGACGTGGTCGTCCGAGACCTGCTCGCACCTCGCCGAGGTGTACGACGTGCCGGTCCCGAGGATCCTGCCCGAACTCGTCGAGCCGGGAACCGTCCTCGCCGACAGCCTCCCCGGCGTGCTCGACGCGACGGTGCCCGTCGTCGCGGTCGGCGGCCACGACACCGCCTCGGCGGTGGCGTCGATCCCCGCCACGCGTGGCGACTTCGCGTTCATCTCGTCGGGGACGTGGTCGCTGGTCGGCCTCGAACTGCCCGCGCCGGTGCTCACCGAGGACAGCCGCGCCGGGAACTTCACCAACGAACTCGGCGTCGACCAGACGGTGCGCTACCTGAAGAACGTGATGGGCCTGTGGGTGCTGAGCGAGTCGGTGCGCACCTGGAACGCGCGCGGGCTCGGCGTCGACCTGCTCGACCTGCTCGACGGCGCGGCACGGCTTCCCGGCCTCGCGTGCGTCGTCGACATGAACGACGAGCGCTTGCTGCCGCCCGGCGACATGCCCGGCCGGGTCCGCGCCATGGCAGCCGAGACGGGCCAGCACCTGTCCGACGACCCCGTCGAGATCACCCGCTGCATCCTCGACTCACTCGCGCTCGCCTATCGCGTGGCGATCAGGCGTGCCTGCCAGCTCGCGGGCCGCGACGTGTCGGTGGTCCATGTCGTGGGAGGCGGCTCCCGCAACACGCTGCTCTGCCAGCTCACCGCGGACGCGAGCGGGCTGCCGGTCGTGGCAGGACCCGCCGAAGGCACAGCCCTCGGCAGCCTGCTGGTGCAGGCGCGGGCGGCCGGAGCGCTGGGCGGCGACCTCACCGAGCTGCGCAAGGTGGCCATCGCCTCGTCCGAACTCGTCACCTACACCCCGGGCGGCCTCATCCCCGCCACGGCGTGGGACGCCGCCGAGCGCCGGATCCTGCGATGAGCTCCGCCGCGCGAGCCGAGAACCTTTCACACCAACACGACAACGAACTCGTCAGCGGACGCTCCGCCACCCACGGCGGAGCCGCGCTGAACGAGCCTGAGGGAGCCGAGGCATGACAGTCAGTCCCGTGGTGAACACCCACGTCCATTTCCCGCCGAACTTCTCGGCCTTCACGACGGTGGAGGACGCGATAGCCGTCGCGACCGAGCAGGGGGTGCGCGCCATCGGCATCTCGAACTTCTACGACCAGCAGGTGTATGGAAGCTTCGCCGAGCAGGCGGCCGCGGCGGGCATCCTCGCGCTGTTCGGGCTCGAGTTCATCACCCTCGACCCCGACCTCGAAGCCGCCGGGACCCTCGTCAACGACCCCGCCAACCCCGGCCGGGTCTACTTCTGTGGCAAGGGCATCAGCCCCTTCCGCGAGAAGTCCGAGGCGGCTGCCGCGACCGCGGCG
>JAEWIK010000103.1 GCA_023387135.1 Actinomycetes bacterium
TGGCGGACCTGCCGAAACCGCCCTTGTTGTACGTGGGACGGGAGGACTGCCTGCCCGACGCCGAGGCGCCGCGCCCACGAGGCGCGCCACCGCCCTGGGAAGGCCGGCCGCCCTCGGATCCACGGGCTCCGCCACGCTCTCCGCGCGGACGCTCCGACCGGTCACGACCGGAGCCGCTGGGTTCCTCGTTACTCACCCGTCCATCCTCTCCTGCGCCCTGCCCGTCCCGACAGTGCAAACCATCCAAACTTACAGCACTGGAACGGGACTGGCCGACGCCGAGGACGCGCCTCAGCCGATGGGCCCCCTGCGGACGGGAGTCAGGCCCTCCCGCCCCCGTCCGTCGTCAGGGGGCCCACCAGCGCTCAGGCGACCTTCGCGCGCCGCTTCGACAACAGGTCGAAGGCGACGGCGGCCAGCAGGACGAGCCCCTTGACCACCTGCTGCCAGGCGGACGGGACACCGATGATCGACAGGCCCATGTTGAGCACGCCCATGATGAGCGCGCCCACCATGGCCCCGGAGATCCTGCCGATGCCGCCCGACACCGCGGTCCCGCCGATGAAGCAGGCGGCGATGGCGTCGAGTTCGTAGCCCTGGCCCGCGGTGGAGGTGGCGGCGCCGGCGCGTGAGGTCACTGCGATGGCGGCGATGGCCGCCAACAGGCCCATGTGGAGGAAGATGACGAAGTTGGTCCTGGCGGTGTTGATGCCCGACAGGATCGCCGCGTTGAGGTTGCCGCCGATGGCGTAGACGTGCCTGCCGAAGACCGTCCGGTTCAGCACGAAGCTGTAGACCATGATGAGGACGGCGACCAGCACGAGCATGATCGGCGTGCCGCCCGCGCTGAGCGCGAGCAGCCCTGCCAGGAAGAGGACGGCGGCGGCGATGACGATGAGCTTGACCACCAGCAGCGGCCACGGTTCGGGGTCGATGCCGTGCTTGACCTGGGAGGCGCGAGCGCGGAACTGCGACCAGACCAGGTAGCCGACACCGAGGACGCCGATGACCAGCGTCACGACGTCGAAGTTGCCCGCGAAGCCGAGGAAGTTCGGCAGCGAACCGGCGGCGATGTTCACGAAGGCGTTGTCGAAGCCCGCCATGGTGAAGCCGGCGATGACGATGGTCAGGCCCCTGAACATCAGCATGCCTGCCAGCGTGACGATGAAGGCGGGGATCCTCACGTACGCGATCCAGAACCCGTGCCATGCTCCGACCACGAGCCCGAGGACGAGGGCGAGCAGCACCGCGGCGGGCCAGGGCCAGTGCCAGAAGTACATGGCGTAGCCGAGGACGCCGCCGATGAACGCGACCAGCGACCCCACCGACAGGTCGATGTGACCCGCGACGATGACCATGACCATGCCGATCGCGAGGATCAGCACGTACGCGTTCTGCCCGATGAGGGCGGCGACGTTGTCGGGGCTCAGCAGCCTTCCGCCGCTGAGGACGTTGAACACCACGACCACGACCACGAGGGCGGCCATGATGCCGTACTGGCGGAGGTTTCGGCGCAGGGCGTCCTGCACCGTGGCCATGGCGGGTCCGCTGCCGCGGCGGTCCTGGTTCTCTGCGACCGCGAGCCTGCTCTCGCTGCTCACTCTGCCTCCTTGGTCATGAGTTTCATCAGATGTTCCTGGGACGCGTCGGCCCGGCTGACGTCGCCGGTGATGCGTCCCTCGCTGAGGGTGTAGATCCTGTCGCAGATGCCGATCAGCTCCGGCAACTCCGAGGAGATGACCAGCACCGCCTTGCCCTGGTCGGCGAGCGCGTTGATGATCGTGTAGATCTCGTACTTGGCACCGACGTCGATGCCGCGGGTGGGTTCGTCGAGGATCAGCACCTCGGGATCGGTGAACACCCACTTGGCCAGCGACACCTTCTGCTGGTTGCCGCCCGACAGCTTGCCCACCGGGGATTCGACGGTGGGGGTCTTCACCCTGAGGTCCTGCCGCAGCTTGTTGGCCGCCCTGATCTCGCCGTTGGCCTCGATGACGCCGTTCGTCGACACCTTGTGGAGCGCCGCGACGGTCATGTTCTCCTTGACAGCCTGGATGAGGTTGAGCCCGTACCGCTTGCGGTCCTCGGAGACGTACGCGATGCCGTGGCCGACGGCCTGGCCGACGGTGCGGGTGCTGACGGGTTTGCCGTTGCGGTAGACGGTGCCGGAGATGTCGCGGCCGTAGGTGCCGCCGAACACGCTCATGGCGAGTTCCGTCCGCCCCGAGCCCATAAGGCCCGCCAGCCCGACGATCTCGCCGGCGTGGACCACCAGGGACGCGTTGTCGACCATCTTCCTGCCGACGTCGATCGGGTGATGGACGGTCCAGTTCTCGACCCTGAACAGCTCGTCGCCGATAGAAGGGGTGTGGTCGGGGAAACGTGAGTTCATCTCGCGTCCGACCATGCCCTTGATGAGGCGTTCCTCGGTCACGTCGCCGGCGGTGACGTCGAGCGTCTCGATGACGCGTCCGTCCCTGATGACGGTGATCCTGTCGGCGATCTCGAGGATCTCGCCCAGCTTGTGGGAAATGATGATGCAGGTGACGCCCTCGTCGCGCAGCGCGCGGACCAGTCCGAGCAGGTGCTCGGAGTCGTCGTCGTTCAGCGCGGCAGTCGGTTCGTCGAGGATCAGCAGTTCGACGCGCTTGGCGAGCGCCTTGGCGATCTCGACGAGCTGCTGCTTTCCGACGCCGATGTCGACGATGGCGGTCATGGGGTTCTCGGCGAGGCCGACGCGGGCCAGCAACGCGGCGGCCTCCCGTTGGGCCTGGTTCCAGTCGATGACCCCGATCGTCGCGCGTTCGTTGCCGAGGAAGATGTTCTCGGTGATCGACAGGAACGGCACCAGCGCCAGCTCCTGGTGGATGATCACGATGCCGCGCTGCTCGGAGTCGCGGATCGTCCGGAACGCGCAGTGCTCGCCGTTGTAGAGGATGTCCCCGGTGTAGGTGCCGTGCGGGTGGACCCCTGACAGGATCTTCATCAGGGTCGACTTCCCCGCGCCGTTCTCGCCGCAGATCGCGTGGATCTCACCACGCCTGACGGTGAGCGTCACATCCTGCAGCGCCTTGACGCCGGGGAACTCCATGGAAATGCCGCTCATCTCCAGGATGGGAGGCTGGTCTGTCATTCGTCGCCTTCTCGGGTCGGGACGGGGGGCACGGG
>JAEWIK010000188.1 GCA_023387135.1 Actinomycetes bacterium
GGTCGAGGTCGACAGCCACCCCCACGTTCTCCATCGTGGCGAGCGTGCGCAGCAGCGGCAGTTCGACGTCGCGCAGCAGGTTCGCTCCCCCGCTGGCCTCCAGCTCGTCCTCCAGGGCTGTCGCGAGGTCGATGACGGCGCGTGCCCTCACCATCGAGTCCTGGCCGACGGTCTCGTCGAACGCGAAGGCGAGCTGGTCGCCGGTGTCGACCCCGCTGGCCTCGACCGAGAGCTCGCGCTTCAGGTGCCGCGCGGTCAGATCGCCGAGCTCGTAGACCCGCTGGTCGGGGCGCAGCAGGTAGGCGGCCAGCTGGGTGTCGCTGACGAGGCCGTTCAGTTCCCAGCCGCGCGCCCAGAGAGCGAGCAGCGGGCCCTTGGCGTCGTGCATGGCCTTGGAGGCCGAGGGGTCTGCCAGCCAGGCAGCGAGCGCGGCGTCGTCGGCGGGTGTCAGGTCGGCGGTGTCGAGCCACGCGGCCGCTCCGTCCGCCGCCGCGAGCGCGAGGCCGCTCAGGTCGCCCGTGCCGGCACGCCAGGTGCCCGTCGGGTCGATGCCCACGACCCCGCTGCGGGCGTGAGCGTCCAGCCAGGCAGGCACCTCCTCCGGGCCGAGGACGCTGCCTTCGACCTCGAAACCGCCGGCCGGGCCCTCCTGCTCGGCGGGCAGGGTCTCCATCAGGCGCTCGCGCAGGGCACGGAACTCCAGCCCGTCGAACACAGTGTGGACTGCCTCGCGGCTCCAGTCCCTGCGCTGCAGGGCGTCCACCGCGACCGGGAGCTCGAGGTCACCGACGAGGGCGTTCAGCCTGCGGTTGCGGGCCACGTCCTCGACGTGCTCGCGCAGCGAGTCGCCGGCCTTGCCGGGGATCTCCGCCACCCTCGCCAGCAGGTTCTCCAGCCCGTCGTAGGCCTGCAGCCACTTCGCCGCCGTCTTCGGGCCCACGCCCGGCACCCCCGGCAGGTTGTCGCTGGTCTCTCCGACGAGGGCAGCCAGTTCTGGGTACCGCCGCGGCTCCACGAGGTACTTCTCCATCACCGACTCGGGAGTCATCCTCGCCAGGTCGGACACGCCCTTGCGCGGGTAGAGCACCGTGACCTGCGGGTTCACGAGCTGCAGGGTGTCGCGGTCGCCGGTGCAGATGAGCACCTTCAACCCGGCCTCGGCGCCCTGGCGGGCGAGCGTGGCGATGATGTCGTCGGCCTCGAAGCCGTCGAGCTCGACGTGGACGATGTTGAGCGCGTCCAGCACTTCCTTGATGAGGTCGACCTGTCCGGCGAACTCCTGCGGGGAGGCGGACCTGTTGGCCTTGTACTCGACGTACTGCTCGCTGCGGAAGGTCTTCCGCGAGACGTCGAAGGCGACGGCGAGGTGCGTGGGCTGCTCGTCGCGCAGCACGTTGATGAGCATCGAGGTGAACCCGTAGACCGCGTTGGTGTGCTGCCCCGTCGTGGTGGAGAAGTTCTCCACCGGGAGGGCGAAGAACGCCCGATAGGCAACCGAGTGCCCGTCGATCAGGAGCAGGACGCCCTCGTCACTGGCGCGCCCGGGTTCGGCATAGCTCGTCACCCCTGAACCTTATCCATGGCCACCGACGATTCCGGCACCGAGTCAGGCCGGGCCGAGCCGGACCGCTGTGCGAAGGTAGTGCCCATGAACGTGCCCGACTGGTTCCAGGGACTGTCCAGCGCGCTGGACAACAAGATGGGGATGATCCTCGACGAGGTGACGCCGACCCGCGCGGTCGGGCGCTACCCGGTCGAGGGGAACACCCAGCCGTTCGGGCTGTGGCACGGCGGTGCTTCGTGCGTCGTCGCGGAGAGCCTCGCGTCGCTCGCGGCGGCGGCGGAGGTCGGACAGCAGGGCGTCATCGCGGGGGTGGACATCAACGCCACCCACCTGCGTCCGGCAGTGTCGGGCTGGATCACCGGCACCGCGACGGCGCTGCGGATCGGCGGCACGCTCGCCACCTACGACGTCTCACTGGTCGACGACGAGGGACGCCAGGTGTGCGCGGCCCGGGTCACAGTCCACCTGAAACGGACAGCCGGGGAGTGATCAGGCGAGCGGCTTGTGCTTGCCGCCTGCCTTGGAGTGCTCGATGACGCCCTCGGCCACCTCACGCATCGACTTGCGGAGGTCCATGGCAGTCTTCTGGATCCAGCGGAACGCCTCGGGCTCTGAGAGGCCGAGCCCCTCCTGCAACAGGCCCTTCGCCTGGTCGACGGCCTTGCGGGACGCGAACCGCTCCTCGAGGTCGGCGACCTCGGCCTCGACGGCGCGGATCTCCTCGAACCGTGCCCGCGCCAGTTCGATGGCGGGCACCACGTCGGAGGCGTCGAAAGGCTTCACCACGTAGGCCATCGCGCCGGCCTCGCGGGCCCGCTCGATCAGTTCCCGCTGGCTGAACGCCGTCAGCATGACGACCGCGGCGATCCGCTCCTCGGCGATGGTGGCGGCTGCGGTGATGCCGTCCATCTTCGGCATCTTCACGTCCATGACGACCAGGTCAGGCTCCAGCTCCCGCGCCAGCGCGAGCGCCTCCTCGCCGTCGCCGGCTTCGCCGATGACGTCGTACCCCTCGCTCGTCAGCAGCTCGACGAGGTCGAGACGGATCAACGCCTCGTCCTCCGCGACGAGCACACGCAGCGGTTCCGAACCACTCTCTGGCCGGGTCGACTTCGACTTCGAGGTCATGGGTCGCTTTCTTGTTGGGGTCTGTCATGCGTCCGACTGTGGGGGCATTGATGAGGTTACAGCCTCGGCGCAACGGGTCACCAAGTGTGGCAGAATCTTGGCGACTCAGCCCGAGTGGCGGAATGGCAGACGCGGACGACTCAAAATCGTTTGCCGAAAGGCGTGGGGGTTCGACTCCCCCCTCGGGCACAACGACGCAGGCCGAGCGCGGTGAGCGCTCGCGTTCACCCCTCACTTCACCCCTCTCTTCACCCCTCCCGGATCCCCGGCCAGGGGGACTTGCGGCCTCGGTATTCAGTGTTACTATGTACCGGTACTCAGCGTTACTGAGTAGAAAGCGAAGGGGTCGATCATGACTCGACGGCTCGGTGGGACCGACTCAGGGAGGTCACTGTGAGCAAGCAAGCGACCGAGATGCTCAAGGGGATTCTCGAAGGCATCGTGCTCGCCATCCTGGCGGGCAGGTCGGCCTATGGCTACGAGATCACTGCGTGGCTGCGCGACAAGGGCTTCAGCGACATCGCCGAAGGCACCGTCTACGCGCTGCTCATCAGGATCGAGCAGCGGGGCCTGGTGGACGTGGAGAAGGTCCCGTCCGAGAAGGGCCCGCCGCGCAAGGTCTACTCGCTGAACGACGAGGGACGTGAGTACCTGGACGAGTTCTGGAGGACGTGGAGCTTCCTCGCAGAGCGACTGAACCTGCTCCACGAAGGAGAACACTGACATGGCAGCGAAATGGATCGACCTGGTCGTCGGGTCGCTCGACCAGAAGAAGCGGTATCGGCAGACCAAGGCCCGCCTGGAGGCCCTGCCCGAGCCCTACGGCGGCGTCGCACGCGCCTACGAGCGCTACTTCATGTACTACGCGGGCTTCGTCGACGGCGAAACCAGCCTGACGATGATGAACGACTTCGTCGACCTGTGGGAGCAGGCGGCCGCCGACGGCACCGCCGTCAGCACGATCGTGGGAGACGACCCCGTCGCCTTCGCCGAGACGTTCGCCCAGTCGTACACCGGCGGCAAGCAGTGGATCGACAAGGAGCGCGCCCGCCTCACGAGGGCCGTCGAGGAAGCCGGGCAGGAGGGCAAGGAATGACCGCCCCCGCCATCGACGTCCGCGGCCTGGAGAAGTCGTACAAGGACGTCCACGTGCTCAAGGGCGTCGACTTCGACGTCGCCGCGGGCAGCATCTTCGCCCTCCTCGGTTCCAACGGCGCCGGCAAGACGACCGCCGTCAGGATCCTCTCCACCCTGCTCAAGCCCGACGCCGGCAGCGCGACCGTCAACGGCTTCGACGTGGCGGCACGTCCCTCCGACGTCAGGCAGTCCATCAGCCTGACCGGACAGTTCGCCGCGGTCGACGACATGCTGAGCGGACGGGAGAACCTCGTCCTCGTCGCCCGCCTGCGGCACCTCGACGGGCCCGAGAGGCTGGCGGACGACCTGCTCGCGAGGTTCGACCTCACCGAGGCGGCCACCCGGCGCGTGTCCACCTACTCGGGCGGGATGCGTCGCCGGCTCGACATCGCCATGAGCCTCATCGGCGACCCGGCGGTGATCTTCCTCGACGAGCCCACCACAGGACTCGACCCGCAGGGACGGCTCGAGGTGTGGCAGGCGATCAGGGAGCTCGCAGGACGGGGCACCACGGTGCTGCTCACGACGCAGTACCTCGACGAGGCCGAGCAACTCGCGGACAGGATCGCCATCCTGCACGAGGGCAGGATCCTCGTGAACGACACCCTCGCCGAGCTGAAGGCCCTGCTGCCGCCCGCGACCGTCGAGTACGTCGAGAAGCAGCCGACGCTGGAGGACGTGTTCCTCACCCTGGTCGGCGCGCGGACGTCCGACTCCCCCACGACCACCCCCGAGCCCGAGGAAGCACGATGACCACCCACTTCCTGTCAGACACCGCCGTCCTCACCGGACGCTCGCTGCGCCACATCGCGCGCAGTCCCGACACGATCATCACCACGACGATCATGCCGATCGCCTTCATGCTGCTGTTCGTCTACGTCCTCGGCAGCGCCATCCAGACAGGCACCGACCTGCCGTACGTGACCTACCTGCTGCCGGGCATCCTGCTCATCACGATCGCCTCGGGCATCGCCTACACGGCGTTCAGGCTGTTCCTCGACCTCAAGAGCGGGATCTTCGAGAGGTTCCACTCCATGCCGATCGCCAGGTCGTCGGTGCTGTGGGCGCACGTCCTCACCTCGCTCGTGGCGAACCTGATCTCGCTCGCCGTCGTCTTCGGCGTCGCGCTCATCATGGGCTTCCGCTCGGGCGCTGGGGTGCTCGCCTGGCTCGCCGTCATCGGCCTGCTCGCGCTGTTCACCCTGGCGCTGACCTGGATCGCCGTCATCCCGGGGCTCACCGCCAAGTCGGTGGACGGAGCGAGCGCGTTCTCCTACCCGCTGATCTTCCTGCCCTTCATCAGCTCGGCCTTCGTGCCGACGGCGGGAATGCCCGGGCCGGTGAGGTGGTTCGCCGACAACCAGCCGGTGACCTCGATAGTGAACACCGTGAGGTCCCTGCTCGCCCAGCAGCCGGTCGGCGCCGAGGGTTGGGTGGCCGCCGGCTGGTGCGTCGCGGTGCTCGTCGTCGCCTACGTCTGGGCGATGGCCATCTACCGCCGCACGCTCAACTGACGGGCGCGCCCGCGAGGATCACGAGCGGTACTGGTTGTCGAGGTCGGTGATCATGCCGACGCGGTGGGAGTGCCTTCCACCCGCCTCGAACTCGGCAGCCAGCCAGGTGTCGACGATCATCAGGGCGAGGTCGACGCCCACCACGCGGGCCCCGAAGGCCAGCACGTTGGCATTGTTGTGACGCTTCGCCATCTGGGCCGAGAACGGCTCGCTGACGCAGGCAGCCCTGACCCCCTTCACCTTGTTCGCAGCGATGGAGATGCCGACCCCGGTGCCGCAGATGGCGATGCCGAGGTCGGCGTCGCCGTGTGCCACGGCCTCGCCGACGAGCCTGCCCCAGTAGGGGTAGTCGGAGCTCTCACGGGTGTGGGCGCCGAGGTCCTCCACGTCGTGCCCGAGCTCTTCGAGATGCTGCGTGACCGCCTGCTTCAGCTCGATGCTGGAGTGGTCGCCGCCGATGACCAGTTTCATTCCCGTCCTCTTGTCGTCGCCTGTGCCGCGTCTGTCACCTCGAACACGCGCAGCGAGTTCGTCTGGTGGGTCAGCCGTCCCGGGTTGCCTGCCACCACGACCACGCGGTCGCCCGCCTTCACCAGCCCCCGCTCGCGGAGGCCGTCCGACACCGATTGAACCATGGCGTCGGTGCTGACGTACTCGGGGGTGACGTACGACTGCACTCCCCAGCACAGGGTGAGTTCCTGGGCGGTCTGCGGCAGCGGCGTAAAGGCCATGATCGGCACCTCGGAACGCAACCTTGCGAGCCGGTGCGGGGTGTCGCCGGAGATCGTGAACGGCGCCAGGTACTTCGCCTCGATCCGCTCCGCCACCTCGACGGCAGCCTTCGCTATCACGCCCGACTGCGTGTGCGGGTTCCAGTCGAGCCGGCGGATCTGGTCGAGCCCGCCCTTCTCGGTCTTGAGCACGATGCGCGCCATGACGTTGACGGAGTCGATCGGGTAGTCCCCGACGGCGGTCTCGCCCGAGAGCATGACGGCGTCGGCGCCGTCCAGCACGGCGTTGGCGACGTCCGACGCCTCGGCCCTCGTCGGACGGTGGGCGGTGATCATCGACTCCAGCATCTGCGTGGCGACGATCACCGGCTTCGCCCAGGCCCTGGCGGCGTCGATGATCCGCTTCTGCACGGACGGGACGTCCTCCAGCGGGAGCTCGACGCCGAGGTCGCCGCGGGCGACCATGAACGCGTCGAAGGTGTCGATGATGCCGGCGAGGTTCTCGATCGCCTGCGGCTTCTCGAACTTGGCGATGACGGGGACCTTGCGCCCCTCCTCCACCATGACCTGGCGCACGGGCTCGATGTCGGCGGGAGACCTGACGAACGACAGCGCGACCATGTCGACGCCGTGGCGCAGCGCCCACCTCAGGTCGCGCTCGTCCTTCTCGCTCAGGGCGGGGACGCTGACCGCCACCCCGGGCAGGTTGATCCCCTTGTGGTCCGACACCTTGCCGCCGACGATGACCTCGGTGACGACCTCGGTCCCCGACACCTCGAGAGCCCGCAACTCGATGGCGCCGTCGTTGATCAGGATCTGGTCACCGGGGCTCACGTCGTCGGTGATGCTCTTCAGCGTGGTGCCGGCACGTTCGGCGCTGCCCACGACGTCCTCGGTGGTGATGGTGAAGCGGGCGCCCTTGACCAGCTCGGCCTCGCCGTCGGCGAAGGTCTCCAGCCTGATCTTGGGGCCCTGCAGGTCGGCGAACACCCCGACGGGACGGCCCGCCGCGCGGGCGGCGTCGCGGATCCAGCCCAGGCGCAGGGTGTGGATCACATGGTCGCCGTGGCTCATGTTGAGGCGGGCGACGTCCATCCCCGCCTCGACGAGTTCGGCGATCTTCTCCGGCGAGTCTGTGGCCGGTCCTATCGTGCACACGATCTTGGCTCTACGCACGTGACGACCCTATCTCCCCTCGTCACTCGCTCACGACGGCGAGCGCGTGCGCGAGGTCCTGCGGGTACTCGGACGTGAACTGCACCCATTCGCCGCTGCCCGGGTGGGTGAACCCGAGTTGGACGGCGTGCAGCCACTGCCGCTCCAGCCCGAGCCTGGCGGCGAGCACGGGATCGCCCCCGTAGGTGGGGTCTCCCACGCAGGGATGCCTGATCGCCTGCATGTGCACCCTGATCTGGTGCGTGCGGCCGGTCTCGAGGTGGACCTCGAGCAGCGTGACGGCAGGGAATGCCTCGATCATCGAGTAGTGGGTCACCGAATGCCTGCCGCCGTCGATGACCGCCATCTTGTACTCGGCACCGGGGTGCCTGCCGATCGGGGCGTCGATGGTGCCCTCGAAGGGGTCGGGATGGCCCTGCACGAGGGTGTGGTAGATCTTCTCGACCGTCCTCGCCTTGAAGGCGCGCTTGAGCGCCGTGTAGGCGGGTTCGCTCTTCGCCACGACCATCAGGCCCGACGTCCCCACGTCGAGCCGCTGGACGATGCCCTGCCGCTCGGAGGCCCCCGAGGTCGAGATCCTGAAACCCGCCGCGGCGAGGTGCTCGACCACCGAGGGTCCGTCCCAGCCGAGACTCGGGTGGGCCGCCACTCCCGCGGGCTTGACGACAACCACGATTACCGATACGACGTGGACGATCCG